>JACMKH010000348.1 GCA_014380205.1 Sphingomonadaceae bacterium | reverse complement strand
CGCGTTGGCCGAGGCGAGCAGGCGCAGCGCGCGGCGCGGAAGCGCGGCGCGGCGGGCGAGGTCCTCGAGGCTGATGAAGGGGCCAGAGGTACGCGCTTCGGTAAGCGCGTACGCCCAATCCTCCCTGAATCCGTCGATTTGGCGCAGACCGATGCGGAGGGCGAGCGCGCCATCACCATCTCGTTCCAACCCATTGTCCCAGCCGCTCGCGTTGATGTCCGCTTCGCGCACCTCGACGCCGTGCGCCTGCGCGTCCTTGATCAGCTGCGCGGGCGCGTAGAAGCCCATCGGCTGCGAATTAAGCAGGCCGCACGCGAACACCGCCGGGTGGTGGCATTTGATCCATGACGAGATATAGACCAGCCGCGCGAAGGAAAAGGCGTGGCTTTCGGGGAAGCCGTAGCTGCCGAAGCCCCTGATCTGGCCGTAGCAACGCTCGGCGAAATCGCGCGCATAGCCGCGCGCGACCATGCCCTCGACGAGCTTCTCGTGAAAATTCTGGATAGTCCCTACGTTGCGGAAGGTCGCCATCGCGCGGCGCAACTTGTTGGCGTCCGCGTCCGAGAAGCGCGCGGCGGTGATCGCGAGCCGCATCGCCTGCTCCTGGAACAGCGGCACGCCGAGCGTCTTGCCGAGCACGTCTTTAAGCTCGTCGGGATTGCCGGGCGGGCCGGGAAGCTCGACCTTCTCCTCCTTGTTGCGCCGGCTGAGATAGGGATGGACCATGTCCCCCTCGATCGGCCCCGGCCGCACGATCGCGACCTGAATGACGAGGTCGTAGAACTCCCTCGGCTTCATCCGCGGCAGCATATTGATCTGCGCGCGGCTCTCGACCTGAAAGACGCCGATGCTGTCGCCCTTGCAGAGCATGTCGTAGACGGCGGAGTCGTCGCTCGGGATCGTGTCGAGACCGTGGTCGCCGAGGCCATGGACGCGCATCAGATCGAAGCATTTGCGGATGCAGGTGAGCATGCCCAGCGCGAGCACGTCGACCTTCATCAGCCCGAGCGCGTCGATGTCGTCCTTGTCCCATTCGATAAAGGTGCGCTTCTCCATCGCGCCGTTGTGAATGGGGATGAGCGCGTCGAGCCGGCCCTCGGTGAGCACGAAGCCGCCGACATGCTGCGAGAGATGGCGCGGGAATTTGAGCAACTGATCGACCAGAGACCGCAGGCGGACGAGCTCGGGATTGTCGGGCGTGAAGCCCGCTTCGGCGATCCGGCTTTCCTGATAATCGCCGCCCCAGCTCCCCCACACCGTGCCGACCAGCCGCGCGGTGACGTCCTCCGAAAGCCCGAGCGCCTTGCCGACCTCGCGCACGGCGCTGCGCGGGCGATAGTGGATCACGGTCGCGGCGATCCCGGCGCGGTGGCGGCCGTAGCGTTCGTAGATATGCTCCTGCATCACCTCCTCGCGCCGCTCATGCTCGAAATCGACGTCGATGTCGGGCGGCTCGCGGCGCTCCTCGGAGATGAAGCGCGCGAACAGCAGATTGTGCTCGGCGGGATCGATCGAGGTGATGCCGAGCAGATAGCAGACCGCCGAATTGGCGGCCGAGCCGCGCCCTTGGCAGAGGATGCCCTTCTCGCGCGCGAAGGCGACGAGGTCGTGAACGGTGAGGAAATAATAGGCGAAGCCGAGCTTGGCGATGATCGCGAACTCCTCGGCGAGGAGCCGCTGCATCTTTTCGGGCACGCCCTCGGTAAAGCGCTCCCGCGCCGCGCGCATCACAAGCTCCTCGAGCCACGCCTGAGGCTCCCAGCCCTCGGGGACGGGCTCGTGCGGATATTCGTAACGCAGATCGTCGAGGCTGAAGGTGATGCGCGCGATCAGCTTCTGGGTCTCTTCGATCGCCTGGGGAGAGGCTTTGAATAGTCGGGCCATTTCAGCGGGGGATTTGAGGTGGCGTTCGGCATTGGCCTCTAGCGCGCGGCCCGCTTCCGCGATCGTCGTGCCGAGCCGGATGCAGGTCAGGATGTCGTGGAGCGGGCGCCGCTCGGGCGTGGCGTAGAGCGCGTCATTGGTCGCGAGCAGCGGGACGCCGGCATCGCGCGCCTGTGCGGCAAGGCGGGCGAGCGTGCGCCCGTCGCGCCCCGAACGCGGCATCGCCGCGCCGAGCCAGACGCGGCCGGGGGCTTTGGCGGCGAGGCGCGTGAGCGCGTCCTCCAAGCGTTCGCGGGGCGGGGGCGGGACGAGGGCGAGCAGCGGCCTGGGCGCGTCATCGAAGGCGTAGGCGACGGTCTTCTTTTGCGCTTGCTGCGGCTCGGCGGTCGAGGCGGGGAGGACGATCAGCAGCAGATCATCGAGATGGGCGAGCAGATCGTCGAAGCGCAGGATGCAGTCGCCCTTTTTCGCGCGGAGATTGCCCGTGGTGAGCAGACGCGTGAGGCGACCCCAGCCTTGGCGCGTCGCGGGATAGGCGATGATGTCGGGCGTCCCGTCGGCGAAGACGAGGCGCGCGCCGACGACGAGGCGGAAGGGGAAGGCCTCGCGCTCCTCTTTGGAAAGGCCTTCCATCGCCTCGCGCAGCGCGACATGCGCGCGGACCACGCCCGCGACGCTGTTGCGGTCGGCGATCCCGATTCCGCTCATGCCGAGCGCGATCCCCTGCGCGACCATGTCCGAAGGATGCGAGGCGCCGCGAAGGAACGAGAAGTTGGTCGCAGCGACAAGCTCGGCAAACTCCCCAATCACGCGAACAGCCCGTGCATGTACCAGCGCGGCAACACCTCCGCCTCGCCGTAGAGCCCGTGCCTGAACACCCAATACCGCCGCCCGCAGACGTCCTCGATGCGGTAGTAATCGCGCGTCCGACCCTTGCCGTCCCTGCGCCGCCACCACTCCGCCGCGATCCGCTCGGGACCCTCGAAGCGCGTCACCTCATGGCGTGCCCGGCGCCAGCGGAACTGGTGGGGCGGGCCGTCGGGGAGGGGGGCGATGACCTCGATCGGCTGGGGCGGGTCGAACAGGTGCAGCGGGCGCATCGGCGGATCGCCCTCGCGCGGCTTGGGCCTGGCCGCGGGGGTGCGGTGATCCACGGCGGGGAAGGCGAGTTGCGCCTGTTCGGGAATATGCGTGTCGCGCGGCGCGAAGCGGAGCAGCCGCCCGCTCCCGAGCCGCGTGCTCAGTCGGTCGATCAGCGCGGCGACCTCGG
>JACMKH010000045.1 GCA_014380205.1 Sphingomonadaceae bacterium | reverse complement strand
CATGGGGCGCGTCGGCGACGAGCTCGCCGACCGGCGGGCCGGGTCGCACGCCCGCGCCGAGCGCGTTGTCGCCAGGGGCGGCGGGGACGGTAAGGTGGAGGAGCGGGGTCGGCTGAAAATCATAGTTGCGATCGACAGGCGGCAGCGGCTGGTCCCAGGGCGGGGTTCCGTGCTCCACCGAAGGGGACGTCGGTTCGGGGGTGGTCGGCCCTGAGGGCCCCAAACGTTCCGGTGACGGGGGCACGGGCCGGGGAGGCTCTGAGGCTGAGTTCGGTGGTGGCGTCGGCGCGGGTCGTTCGCGCTCAGGCGCGCGGCTTTCAGGAATAATCGCGCAGGCGGTGAGCAATAGCGCGGCAAGCGGGGCGAGCGCCCAGCTTCGCGGCGTCACGCCGCTTCGTCGGTGTCGACGAGCTGCCAGTTGGGATCGGACTCGCGGACGTTGCGCGCGAAGGTCCAGACGTCGTGCGTGGGCACCGCGTCGCTCATCGAGCCCGCGATCACATTGCCCTCCCTGTCGCGTGTCACCGCGGCGATATCGGCGTCGAAGCGCAGCGTGATCCGCGCGGTCTGGCCCTCCATCGCGGCGCTCTCGATCAGCACATTCTCGATCGTGACGAGGCGGTTGTCGAGAACATGCCCCTCGGCGACGCGCGCCGCGATCGCCTCGGCGAAGGACGCGCGGACAGACTCGTCGGCGAGATGCGCGAGATCGTCCTCGGCGCCCTTCCAGAAGGCTTCGAGTATCATGCGATAGGCCGATTTCGCGCCCTCGAGGAACTCCTCGACGTCGAAGCGCGGATCGGCGGCGACGATGCCGCGCATGCCGATCGCGGCGGCGGGCGCGATCACGCTGTCGGGGGTTTCGGGCTGGATTCGCGGCGCCTCGCGCGCCGTCGCGGGGATGGGCGTAAGCGCGGGCGGTTCGATCGGGCGAACTATCGGCGTCTGCTCATGGCCCGTGCGCTGGCCGAGCACGCTGAACAGGCGCAGCCCGACGAAGATCGCCACCATGGCTAGCAGGATGATCTCGACCACAAAGCCTCCGAACGCAACGCCACAGCGAACATAGGCGCGTATCATGCGCAATTCAAATCGCCCAAGGCTCGATAACGGCGACGCCTTAACCGCCCATTGCCCTGCGCGCGCCGCCCTGCTAGCGCGCGCGCCGAACGCCGCCGAGGCGCGGCGCTGTTTCCGGCAGACAGGATCGAGCGAACAATGGCCGACGAGACGCATCCCGGTTCGAGCGAGGGCAATGGCTCGCACCTGCCCCAGGTGAGCGTGCTCGCCCAGTATGTGAAGGATCTCTCGTTCGAGAATCCGAGCGCGCCGGGGATCTATCAGCAGCAGCAGGAGCAGCCGCAGGTCGACGTTCAGTTCAACATCGGCACGGCGGTCGTCGGCGACAACGTCCACGAGGTCACGCTCAAGATCGAGGTTTCGGCGAAGATCGCCGATCAGCCCGCCTTCCAGGTCGAGCTTTCCTATGCCGGAGTGTTCGGGCTGATGAATGTGCCCGAGGACCAGCTCCAGCCCTTCCTGCTCGCCGAGGCGCCGCGCATCCTCTTCCCCTTCGCGCGAAGCGTGCTCGCCAACGCGGTGCGCGACGGCAATTTCGCCGCGCTGATGCTCGAACCGATCGATTTCCACGGCCTCTACATGCGCCAGCAGGCGCAGATCGCGCAGGGCATCCCGCACGGCACGCTCGATATCCCCGGCCCGATCGGCCAGGGCTGACGCCGCGCGCCAGGCGGGGGAGCGGGCGCGATGAACCTCTACCGCGCGACGGGGACGATCGGCGGGCTGACCTTGGTCAGCCGCGTGTTCGGTTTCATCCGCGACATGCTGCTCGCGCGCGTGCTCGGCGCGGGGCTCGCCGCCGACGCCTATCAGCTCGCCTTCCGCCTCCCCAACACCTTCCGCCGGCTGTTCGCCGAGGGCGCCTTTTCGGTGGCCTTCGTGCCCATGTTCTCCGAACGGCTCGCGGGCCCGGGGGGAGAGGCCGAGGCCGAGCGGTTCAGCGCCAACGTGCTCTCGGTGTTCGTCTGGGTGCTCGCGATCTTCACGGCGATCCTGCTCGTCATCATGCCCGGGGTGGTGTGGCTGCTCGCCTCGCAGTTCCAGGAGATTCCGGGCAAGTTCGAGCTCGCGGTCGAGCTCTCCCGGCTCGCCTTCCCCTATCTCGCGCTGATCAGCCTCGTCTCGCTCCAGACCGGCATCCTCAACTCGATGTCGCGCTTCGGTCCGGGCGCATCGGCGCCGATCCTGTTCAACCTCACGCTGATCAGCGGGATCGCGCTCGGCTGGTGGCTGCGCGGCGACAGCGGCGACGATGAGATCGTGGTGCGCGCGCTGGCGGTCGCGATCTCGCTGTCGGGGCTAGTCCAGCTGATCTGGCTGTGGTTCTGGCTGCGCCGCACGGGCTTCCGGCTCAAGATCGGGCGGCCGCGCTTTTCGCCCGAGGTCAAGGAACTGGGCGTGCTGATCCTGCCGGCAACCTTCGGCGCGGGAATCTATCAGCTCAGCCAGCTCATCGACACCTTCTTCGCGACCAGCCTGCCGCAAGGCTCGCTAACCCTGCTGTCGATGGGCGACCGCCTGAACCAGATGCCTCTCGGCATCGTCGGCATCGCGCTCGGCACCGCGATCCTCCCTGCGCTCTCGCGCAGCATCGCGTCGAACGACGAGGCCGGGGCGGCGCGCGTCCAGTCCAACGCGGTCGAGCTCGCGATGCTGCTCACGCTGCCCGCCGCCGCGGCGCTCGCGATCTGCGCGCTGCCCTTCGTCAACGCCTTTTTCGTCGGCGGACGGTTCACCCCCGAGAACGGCGTCACGACCGCGAACATCGTCGTTGCGCTGGTCGCGGGGTTGCCCGCCTATGTCATGGTCAAGATTCTGACCCCCGGCTTCTTCGCGCGCAAGGACACGCGGACGCCCGTCTACACCGCGGCGACCGTGCTCGCCTTCAACGTCGTCCTGATCCTGTTGCTGATCGAGCCCTACGGCATCGTCGGCCTCGCCGCCGCGACGGCCGCCGCATCCTGGCTCAACACCGTCCTGCTCTACGCGATCCTCCACCATCGCGGCCATTTCCGGCTCGCCCCTTCGCTGATCGGCCGGATCGGCCGCCAGATCGTCGCGACCGCCGCGATGTCCGCCATGCTCTACTGGCTCGCGCGCGCGCTCGGCGACATGTTCCTCGGGTCATGGGCCGACCGGCTGATCGCGCTCGTCGCGGTGGTCGCCGCGGGCATGTTCGTCTATTTCACGGTCGGCTATCTCGTCGGCGCGGTCGACCGTGAGAAGCTCGCCACGCTCACCAAACGCAGGATAGCCAGCTGATGCGCGTCGTTTCGGGTATACAGCCCACGGGCAACCTTCACCTCGGCAATTATCTCGGCGCGATCGTCAACTGGGTGCGGATGCAGGACGAGGGCGAGTGCCTGTTCTTCCTCGCCGATCTTCACGCGATCTCGATGCCATACGACCGCGCCGAGCTGGGCCGGGCGACGCGCGAGATGGCGGCGGCGCTGATCGCGGCGGGGGTCGATCCCGAGCGCGCGATCCTGTTCAACCAGGCGCGCGTTCCCGCCCACGCCGAACTTCAGTGGCTTCTTAACGGCACCGCGCGGATGGGCTGGCTCAGCCGCATGACCCAGTTCAAAGACAAATCGGGCAAGAACCGCGAGGGTGCCTCGATCGCGCTGTTCGCCTATCCCGTGCTCCAGGCCGCCGATGTGCTGCTCTACCGCGCGACCCACGTCCCCGTCGGCGAGGACCAGAAGCAGCACATCGAGCTGATGCGCGACATCGCTGACAAGTTCAACGCGGACACGGAGACTGAGACCTTTGTGCTCCCCGAGCCCTATATCGGCGTGACCGCCGCGCGGATCATGAGCTTGCGCGACGGGACCGCGAAAATGTCGAAGTCCGATCCCTCGGACATGAGCCGGATCAACCTTTCCGATGACGCCGCTCTGGTCGCGCAGAAAATCCGCAAGGCCAAGACCGACCCCGAACCCTTGCCCGAGACGATGGACGAACTCGCGGGCCGCCCCGAAGCGCGCAACCTCGTCTCGATCTACGCGGCGCTGTCGGATGTCGCGCCCGCCGCTGTGCTCGCCGAATTCGCGGGCAAGGGCTTCGGCGCGTTCAAGCCCGCGCTCGCCGACCTCACCGTCGCGAGGCTCGCGCCGGTCTCCGAACGTTTCAACGCGCTCAAGCAGGATGCGGCCGCGATCGACGCCATCCTCGACAGCGGAAGCGCGCGCGCCGCGGCTCTCGGCGCGCCGGTGCTCGCCGACGCCTATCGCGCGCTGGGCCTGCTCTCGGGGCGTTGATCCGCAACTCCTCGTTCCTCAAACGTTCAAGCCGCGTTCAGCGCGGATGGCGCATCGCCGCGCGATACTGTAATCACCGCGTCCACACCGAGGGAGAAGGTCCATGTCTCTCGTCCGTAGGCTTTTAATCCCCGCCGCCGCGCTGCTCGCGCTGGGCGCGTGCGCCGCGCCGTTCCGCGCCGACGTCGCGCGTTTCCAGCAGATGCCGCCGCCGCAGGGCCAGAGCTTCTACGTCCAGGCCGCCGATCCCGCCAAGGCGGGCGGGCTCGAGTTCGAGACCTACGCCAATCTCGTCGCGATCGAGATGGAGCAGCTCGGCTATCGCCGCGCCGCAGGGCCCGAGTCGGCCGAGCTCGCGGTGACGCTCGACTATGGCGTCGACAATGGCCGCGAGCGCATCGTGACGCGCCCGACCGCAGGCTATTTCGGCGGCTTCCACGATCCCTGGTATTGGAGCCATCACTGGCGTTCACCCTATTACTGGGGCTGGCACGACCCGTGGTTCGACGGCTTCGGCACCGAGATCGACAGCTACACGCTCTACACGAGCGCGCTCGAGCTCGATATCACGCGCACCGCCGACGGGCTCGCGCTGTTCGACGGCCGCGCCCGCGCGCGATCGTCCGACGACGACCTCACCATGCTCGTCCCCAATCTCGTCGAGGCGATGTTCACGGGCTTCCCGGGCAATTCGGGCGAGGAAGTGCGCATCACGATCGCGCCGCCCGAGGACGACAGTTAGCTAATCCTCGAGCTTCCTCAAGAGCGTGCGCACATCCGAATCGATGTCGCTGTCCTCGCGACGGAGCTGCTCGATACGGCGAATCGCGTGGATCACCGTGGTGTGGTCGCGCCCGCCGAAGCGCCGCCCGATCTCGGGAAGCGAGCGCGGCGTGAGCCGCTTGGCGAGATACATCGCGACCTGACGCGGACGCGCGACTTCGCGCGCGCGCCGCGCCGAGGTCATCTCGGTCTGGCGGATGCCGTAATGCTCGCAGACGCTGCGCTGGATCTCGTCGATCGTGATCTTGCGCTGCGAATGGCGCAGGAGGTCGCTCAGCGTCTCGTGGGTGAAAGCGAGGTCGATGGGCCGGCGCGAGAGCAGCGAATAGGCGACGACGCGCGTCAGCGCCCCCTCGAGCTCGCGCACGCTCCCCGCGAAGCGCTGCGCGAGAAAGGTAGCGACCTCCTCGGGCATCTCGGCCTGGGGCATCTCGGCGAGCCGGTGCGCGACGATGCGGCGGCGATGCGCGTAATCGGGCGCGCGCAGATCGGTGACCAGGCCGCCCGCGAGCCGCGAGGCGAGCCGCTTGTCGGCGACGCCGAGCTCGTGCGGGGGCCGGTCGGCGCTGATCACGAGCCGGTGGCCCGAGCCCACGATCTCGTTGATCGTGTGGAAGAACTCCTCCTGCGTCGCGTCCTTGCCGACGATGAACTGAACGTCGTCGACGAGCAGCAGGTCGGCCGAGCGCAGCCGCTGCTTGAAGCCGATCGTGTCGTGCTCCTTCATCGCGGAGATGAACTCGTACATGAACTTCTCGGCGGACATGTAGAGCACGCGCGCGCGCGGGCGCTGGCGCAGGAACTCGTGGCCGACCGCGTGAAGCAGATGCGTCTTGCCGAGGCCGGTGCCGGCATGAATGAACAGCGCGCTGAACATCGCCGCCGTGTCGGACGCGTTGGCGATCAGCCGCGCGGCGTTGAACGCGACCTCGTTGGCCGCGCCGGTGACGAAATTGCCGAAGGTGTAGCGGATCTCGAGCGGCGTGCCGATCGAGCGCTCGCCGTCGCCGGGCACGGCCTCGGCGGCGATCGCCTCCTCATCGCCGACCACGAACAGCGCGGGGCGCGTCGCCGAGGCGGCGGCGGCGATCTCGATCTCGTGGGCGGCGGGCATCGCCGCGCGCCACGCGAAGCGCAGCCGCTCCGAATAATGCTCGTTCACCCAGTCGGTCATGAAATGCGAGGGCAGCTCGAGTCGGACGAGCCCCGGCTCGGCATCGAAGCCGGCCAGCCGCATCGGCTTGAGCCAGTGATCGAAGGTCCGCGCGCCGAGATCGCGGCGCAGCCCATTGCGAATCCCCTCCCAGGCCTCGTCGAAAGCATCCAGATCGCCCGTCGACATGCGTTCCGGCATGGTCGTCACTTCCTCGTCCTCCCCGTCCACAGCCTCTCCCCCGCGCCCGCGCGCCAGCCTTCCCCGAGGCGCGTCGCGGGCAAAGATCGGGGGTTCGGCGAATCGCTCGGCCGCCCGATCGCAGACTTTTCATTTTTTCCACCGGGCCCGGATCAGAGACTCGGGCAGGCGGTTCGTGTGAAGCGTCGGGGAGGGCGTTGCAAGCCCCAGATTTTTCAAAAAGGGGCTTGACAGGCGAACCGACGGAACTGCGTTGACCGCCACTAAGATATTAATCTAATACGATTAAATAGAAAGGGAGGGTCAGACGCCCGCGCGCGAATCAGCGGTAATCCTAGAGTCGCAGAATCGTCACAGAAGTGAAAAAAAATTTCGCGGGCGCGATCCCCGCGCGACGGCAAACGGAAAAATTTCGAAGGGCGTCGGTCAGCCGAGCGCGGCGACCCGCCTGGTCAGCCGCGACATCTTCCGCGAGGCGGTGTTCTTGTGGAACACGCCGCGCGCGACGCCGCGCGCGAGCTCGGGCTGCATCGTGCGAAGCGCCTCCTCGGCCGCCGCCTTGTCGCCCGTGGCGAGCGCCGATTCGACCTTCTTGATGAAGGTGCGGATGCGCCCGACTCGCGCGCCGTTGATCTCGGCGCGGCGCTCGTTTCGGCGGATGCGTTTCTTGGCTTGCGGCGTGTTCGCCATGTTCGTCCTCGGTGGCTGAAAAGAAAGCGGCGCGGCTCGCGCCCCGCCGGATGGGCGCGCATTTAGGGCCGCCGAAGGTTTGGGTCAACCGCTCAGCGCTGGCAGCGCGCGCACCAGAAGGTCGAGCGGCCCGATTCGATGCGCCGGCGAATCGGCGCGCCGCACGCGCAGGGCTCGCCCTCGCGACCATAGGCGCGCCATTGCTTGGCGAAATAGCCGAGCTCGCCCGAGGGCCGTGCATAGTCGCGCAAGCTTGATCCGCCCGCGGCGATCGCCGATTCGAGCACCGCGCGAATCGCCTCTATGAGCGTCGCGAGCCGCGCGCGCGAGATGCGACCCGCCTCGCGCGCGGGCGAGATCTTCGCGAGGTGGAGCGCCTCGCAAACATATATGTTGCCGAGCCCCGCAACGACGCGCTGGTCGAGCAGCAGCGCCTTGACCGCCGCGAACCGCCCTTCGAACGCGCGATCGAGATACGCGGCGGTGAAATCGGGGCCGAGCGGCTCGGGGCCCAGCGCGCGGAACGGCGCGAAATCGGACAGCGCGGCGGTCTCGGCCAGATCGAGCGAGCCGAAGCGGCGCGGATCGCACAGGGCGAGCACGCGGCCCTCATCGGTCTCGACGACTAGATGATCGTGCGCGCCGATCGTCTCGGGGTCGATCCGCCAGCGCCCCGACATGCCGAGGTGAAAGATCATCGTGTCGCCGCGATCGGTGTCGATCAGCCCGTATTTGGCGCGGCGGTGGAGGCGGGTGACCGTCGCGCCTGTCATCCGCTGGCGCAAGTCCGCCGGGATCGCGCGCCGAAGGTCCGCGCGGCGCGGCTCGACGCGCGTCAGCCTCCGGCCCTCGAGCACGGGGGCGAGGCCGCGCACGGTCGTCTCTACTTCGGGCAGTTCGGGCATGGCGCGGCGCTATGCCGCGTTTGCGGGCGCGGCAAGGCTTGGGCTAGGGCGTCGCGATGAGCGAGCAAGTCCCCTTCGGCCATGAGAATGTCAGTCCCGCCGAGAAGACGCGGCGCGTCGGCGAGGTGTTCGGCAGCGTCGCCTCGCGCTATGACCTGATGAACGACGCGATGTCGGGCGGGATGCATCGGCTCTGGAAGGACCGTTTCGTGCGCCGCGTGCGGCCGCGCAAGGGCGAGGACATCCTCGACATGGCGGGGGGCACGGGCGACATCGCCTTCCGCCTCGCGCGATCGGGCGCCACCGTCACCGTCGCCGACATCAATCCCGCGATGCTCGAGGTCGGCATGGCGCGCGCGGCGCGCAAGCGCATCGCCGGGCTCGCCTGGGCCGAGCAGAACGCCGAGGCGCTGAGCTTCGCCGACAAGAGCTTCGACGCCTACACGATCGCCTTCGGCATAAGGAACGTCACACACATCGAGCAGGCGCTGCGCGAGGCGCACCGCGTGCTGAGGCGCGGCGGCCGCTTCTTCTGCCTCGAATTCTCGACAACGCTCTGGCCGGGCTTCGCGGATGCCTACGAAGCCTATTCGCATCATCTGGTGCCCAAGCTCGGCAGGGTGCTCGCGCGCGACGAGCATAGCTACCGCTATCTCGTCGAGTCGATCCGCCGCTTTCCCGACATGGCCGAGTTCAAGGCGATGATCGGCGAGACGGGGTTCCTGCGAACGGCGGCCGAGCCGATCCTCGGCGGGCTGGTCGCGATCCACAGCGGGTGGAAGATTTGAGGATGGCCACCCGCGGATGACTTCACCCGCCCGCCATCTCTTCCGCCTGCTCCGCTGGGGCCGCATCCTCGCGCGGCACGGCGCGCTCCGCGGGATCGAGCGCGATCCGCTGACCCCTGCTCCCGTCCGCCGTCTCGCGCGACTCGCGCGCTTCGGTGCGCGCGTACCCAAGCGGCCCGCCTACGCCGACGCGTTCGAGGCGATCGGACCCGCCGCGATCAAGTTTGGCCAGACGCTCGCGACCCGCCCCGATCTCGTCGGCGAGCATGCCGCCGCCGATCTGCTCCGCCTCCAGGACGCGCTCCCGCCGGTCCCCTTCGCGCGGATCGAGCCCGTCCTCGCCGCCTCGTTCGAAAAGCCGCTCGACGCGCTGTTCGCGTCGATCGAGCCGGAGGCGGTCGCCGCGGCGTCGATCGCGCAGGTCCACCGCGCGGTGACCAGCGACGGGCGCGCGGTAGCCGTGAAGGTGCTCCGCCCCGGCATCGAGCGCGAGTTCGCCGCGGCGATCGAGACTTATGAATGGGCCGCCGCGCAGGTCGAGGCGATGGGCGGCGAGCTCGCGCGCCTCAGGCCCCGCCTCGTCGTCGAGACCTTCAAGCGCTGGACCGCGCGCGAGCTCGATCTGCGTCGCGAGGCTGCCTCGGCCTCCGAGCTCGCCGAGGGGATGGCCGCCGAGCCGGGCTTCGTCGTCCCCGCGATCGACTGGCCGCGCACCGCTGGGCGCGTGCTCACGCTCGAATGGATCGACGGCATCAAGCTCTCAGACCGTAAGGCGCTGATCGCGGGGGGCCACGACCCGGCCGCGCTCGCCGCGCTGCTCGTCCGCGCCTTCCTCCGCCAGGCGATCTCGGAGGGATTCTTCCACGCCGATCTCCACCAGGGCAATCTGTTCGCGCTCCCCGATGGCCGCATCGCCGCGATCGACTTCGGCATCATGGGGCGGATCGACCGCCAGGCGCGCGTCTGGCTGGCCGAGATCCTCTACGGCCTCATCGTCGGCGATTATCGGCGCGTCGCCGAGATTCATTTCGAAGCGCAATATGTGCCCGCGCACCACAATGTCGCCGAGTTCGCGACGGCGTTGCGCGCGGTCGGCGAGCCAATGCGCGGGCTGCCGGTCAAAGAAATTTCGGTCGGGCACATGCTCGATTCGCTGTTCGCGATCACGCGCGATTTCGACATGCCGACCCAGCCGCATCTGCTGCTGCTCCAGAAGACCATGGTGATGGTCGAGGGTGTCGCCACCAGCCTCGATCCCGACATCAACATGTGGGAGACCGCCGAACCCTATGTGCGCGAATGGCTGCGCGGCGAGCTGGGGCCTGAGGCCGCGCTGGCGGATCGAATACGCACCAACCTCGACACGCTGGCGCGCTTACCCACCCTCCTCCGCCGCATCGAAACCCATTTCCCTGCCCCGGGCGCCGCGCCCCCGCCGCCGCCGCTGCGGGAGATCCAGGTCGTGCGCGTCGGCGGCGGCTGGCGCTATGCGATCGTCGCGCTGCTCGCGGCGGCGTCTGGCGGCGGGGTCATTTGGCTTCTAAGCTGATGACATGATCTACTCGCGCATCCTCCTCATCGTCGGCGGCGGGATCGCGGCGTACAAGGCGTGCGAGCTCGTCCGGCTGATCCGCAAGGCGGGGATGGGCGTGCGCTGCGTGGTCACCGAGGGGGGCAGGGAGTTCGTCACGCCGATGACGCTCGCGGCGCTCTCGGAGAATCGCGTGTTCACGAGCCTGTTCGATCTCACGGACGAGACCGAGATGGGGCACATCCAGCTCTCGCGCGAGGTCGATCTCGTCGTCGTCTGCCCCGCGACCGCCGATCTGCTCGCCAAAATGGCGGCGGGGATCGCCGACGATCTCGCGACCACGCTGCTGCTCGCGACCGACAAGCCCGTGCTCGCCGTCCCCGCGATGAACGTGCGGATGTGGGAGCATGCAGCGACGCGGCGCAACGTCGAGCGGCTGCGCGGCGACGGCGTGGTGGTGATGGAGCCCGACGAGGGCGAGATGGCGTGCGGCGAGTTCGGCGCGGGACGGCTCCCCGAGCCGGAGGCGATCCTGGCGGAGATTCACCGCCATCTTCCTTCCACTCACTCTGAGCCTGTCGAAGGGCGAGCGGAAGGCCCAAGCCTTGCCAAGCAGGTCAGCGCCACGCGCCAATTCGCCCGCCCGCTCCAGTCGCTTCCCGGCAAGCACATCATCGTCACCGCCGGCCCCACGTACGAGCCGATCGACCCGGTGCGCTATCTCGCCAACCGGTCCTCGGGCCGCCAGGGCTTCGCGATCGCCGAGGCGCTCGCCGCGCTCGGCGCGCGAGTGACGCTGGTCGCGGGGCCGGTGTCGCTCCACACTCCGCCCGGAGTGACACGCGTCGATGTTGAGACCGCGCGCGAGATGGCCGAGGCGGTCGATGCCGCGCTTCCTGCCGACGCCGCGATTCTCGTGGCCGCGGTTGCCGACTGGCGCGCCGAGGCGGCGCCAGCCAAGATCAAGAAGGGCGACCGCGGCCCGCCGGCGCTCGCGCTGGTCGAGAACCCTGACATTCTCGCTAGCCTCGCCGCGAGCCCGCAGCGCCCTGCCCTACTCGTCGGCTTCGCGGCCGAAACTTGCGACGTAATCGCCCACGCCCGGGCGAAGCTCGCGCGCAAGGGCTGCGACTGGATCGTCGCCAACGACGTCTCGGGCGACGTGATGGGGGGCGACGCCAACACTGTTCACCTGGTCTCCGCCGAGGGCGTCGAGAGCTGGGAGGAGCAGCCTAAGATCGTAGTCGCGCGCAAGCTCGCCGACCGCATCGCGCGCGCGCTCATGGCGCGCGCCGCGCGACCATGATCGAGATCGCGCTGCTGCGCCTGCCCCACGGGGAAGGATTGCCCGCACCCAGTTACGCCAGCCTCGGCGCGGCGGGAATGGATGTCGTCGCCGCCGAGGATTTCAGCCTCGCACCGGGGGCGCGCGCCGCGATCCCCACGGGCTTCGCGGTCGCGATCCCGGCGGGCTATGAAATCCAGGTCCGCCCCCGCTCGGGCCTCGCGCTCAGGCACGGCGTCACCTGCCTCAATACCCCCGGTACGATCGACAGCGACTATCGCGGCGAGGTCAAGGTGATCCTCGCCAATCTGAGCGACGAGGCGTTCAGCGCGGCGCGCGGCGAGCGCATCGCCCAGCTCGTCCCCGCGCCCGTGACGCGCGCGCGCTTCGCCGAGGTCGAGGCGCTCGACGAGACGGGGCGGGGCCAAGGCGGGTTCGGCTCGACGGGACAGTGAGCCTCACCGACGGCCAGCTCGATCGCTACGCGCGCCACATCGTCCTCAAGGAGATCGGCGGCGAGGGGCAGATGCGGCTGCTCAACGCGCGCGTCGCGGTGATCGGGGCGGGGGGCATCGGCTCGCCCGCGATCCAGTATCTCGCCGCCGCCGGCGTCGGGGCGCTGCGCGTGATCGACGACGATCGCGTCTCGCTCGACAATCTCCAACGCCAGACGCTGTTCGGGACGGCGGATGTCGGGCGCGGCAAGGCAGGAGTCGCGGGCGAGGCCGTCGGGCGGCTCAACCCGGACGTGGCCTTCGAGGCCGTGGCCGAACGACTCGACACGGCCAACGCGGCGCAGCTGCTCGCGGGCGCCGATCTCGTCCTCGACGGCAGCGACAATTTCGCGACGCGGCTCGCCGTCTCGGACCAGTGCACCGCCGCGCGCATCCCGCTCGTCTCAGCCGCGATCGGGCAGTTCCAGGTCCAGATCGGCCTGTTTCGCGGCTGGGAGGGGGGCAAGCCCTGCTACCGCTGCTTTGTGGGCGACGCGTTCGACGCCGAGGATTGCGACAGCTGCGCCGAGCTCGGCGTGCTAGGCGCGGCGAGCGGGCTCGCGGGCTGCTGGGCCGCGCTCGAGGCGATCCGCGAGATCGTTGGATTCGGCCCCGACCAGGCAGGTAGGCTCCACATCTTCGACGGTCTCGCCCCCCGCATGCGCACCCTCACGATCGCCAAGGACCCCGCCTGCCGCGGCTGCGCCGGGGAGTCGGGTTGATCCCCGGAAAGCGAGGCACTAACCCGATTCCGCTCATCCTGAGCCTGTCGAAGGGGCCGTTCTTCCGCAGGAAGGCCTTTCGAGCGAAAAGGGGGACACCGCCATGACCCTGCCCGTCACCGCCGCCACCGCCGCCGCGCTCGCGCTGCTCCTGCTGCTGCTCGCGATCGACACCGTGCGCCACCGCATGCGCCTGCGCGTCGCGCACGGCCTCGCCGACGACGCGCGCCTGACCAGCGCGAGCCGCGCCCACGCCAATCTCGCCGAGCACGCGCCGATCGTCATCATCCTGATCGGCCTGCTCGAGCTGAGCCGCGCGCACCACTGGGCCCTGGTCGCGCTCGCCGGCGCTTTCCTCCTCGCCCGCCTCCTCCACATTCACGGGCTCTACAACCCGAAGGAAGGCGGGCCTCCCCTCACCCGCTCGCTCGGCGTGATCCTGACCTGGCTGGTGTTGGGAGCGCTGATCGTGTGGACGGGGTGGATGTTGACGGCGAACGTCTGATCAGGTGCTTGTCCGCGACAGCGGCAGCTATGATAGGGCCTTCGTTGCCGGAGCCTTTCTCTTGGCGGCTGCCTTCCGCCCCTTTTTTACGGCCGGCCCCTTGGCCGCCCTCTCATCGATCAGCTGCGCGGCCTCCTCAAGTGTCAGCATGTCCTTGTCGATCGTCTTGGGCAAGGTCGCGTTGGTCGTGCCGTCGGTGACATAGGCGCCGTATCGCCCCTCCATCAGCCGAATCTCGGCCTCGGTGCGGGGGTGCGCGCCGAGCACTTTGAGGGGCTCCTGGCCGCCGCGCTTGCGCCCCCCGCCCGCCGCCGCCTCGGCGAGCTTGACGACCGCCGCGTTCATGCCGGTCTCGAACACCTCGGCCGTGCTGGCAAGCCGCGCGTATTTGCCATCGTGGAGCAGATATGGCCCGTAGCGCCCGATGCTCGCGGTGATCGGGAGCCCGGTCTCTGGATGTTCGCCCACCGTGCGCGGCAGCGTGAGCAGTCTGAGCGCCATTTCGAGATTAAGCGAGGATTGGTCGATATCCTTCGGAATCGACGCGCGTTTGGCCTCCTTGCCCTCCCCCCGCTGGATATATGGGCCGAATCGCCCGGTGCGGAGCGCGATCTCGTCGCCGGTGTCGGGATCGGCGCCCAGCGTCTCGTCGCCGCCCTCGCCTTCCGTCGCGCCCCCGGCCTGGCCGAACTGGCGCGTGAATTTGCATTCGGGGTAGTTGGAGCAGGCGATGAACGCCCCGAACTTGCCCCCGCGCAGCGCGAGCCGCCCTTGCCCGCATTTGGGACAGAGCCGCGGGTCGCTGCCATCGCCCGGATCGGGGAAGAGTAGCGGTGCCAGGAAGGCGTCGAGCTCGGCGGTGACTTCGGAGGGCTTCTGGTCCATCACCGCGTCGGTCATCGGCTTGAAGTCGCGCCAGAAGGCGGCGAGAATCGCCTGCCAGTCGGCGCGCCCGCCCGAAATGTCGTCGAGTTCCTCCTCGAGCCCCGCGGTAAAATCATAGCTCACATAACGTGCGAAGAATCGCTCCAAGAACGCTGTCACCAAACGCCCACTCTCCTCAGGGAGGAAACGGTTCTTGTCGGTGCGGACGTATTCACGGTCCTTGAGCGTCTGGAGGATCGAGGCATAGGTCGAGGGCCGGCCGATCCCCAGCTCCTCCATCTTCTTGACGAGGCTCGCCTCCGAATAGCGCGGCGGAGGTTGGGTGAAATGCTGTTCGGCTTCAACGCGTTTCTTCGCCGGGCTGTCACCCTCGGACAGGGCTGGCAGCAGCCTCGAATCCTCGTCCTCCGAATCGTCGCGCCCTTCGGTGTAAAGCGCCATGAACCCCGGAAACTTGACCACCTGCCCCGTCGCTCGAAGCGCGGTCCGCCCCGTTCCCTCCTCGAGCTCGACCGTGGTCCGCTCGAGCCTCGCGGAAGCCATCTGGCTCGCCAGCGCGCGCTTGAAGATCAGCTCGTAAAGCCTTGCGTGATCGCCGCTTCCCGCGCTGTCGCGATCGAAGCTCGTCGGCCGGATAGCCTCGTGCGCCTCCTGCGCGTTCTTGGCCTTGGTCGTGTAGACGCGCGGCTGGTCGGGGACATAATGCGCGCTGTAGCGCTTCGCGATCGCCCCGCGCGCGGCCGAGATCGCCGATCCATCCATCTGCACCCCGTCGGTGCGCATATAGGTGATCGCGCCGTCCTCGTAGAGCGCCTGCGCGACGCGCATCGTGTGGCTCGCCGCGAAGCCGAGCTTGCGCGCGGCCTCTTGCTGCAGGGTCGAGGTGGTGAAGGGCGGCGGCGGGTTGCGCGTAAGCGGCTTGGTCTCGACCGCAACGACGCGAAACAGCCCCGCCTCGACGTCGGCCTTCGCCGCCATGGCGTCACCTTCGGCGCCGATCGTGAGCCGCTCGATCTTCTCCCCGCGCCAGCGCACGAGCCGAGCGGTAAACTCCTGCCCGCCCTGCTCCATGATCGCGAAGACCGACCAATATTCCTGGGCCTTGAACGCCTCGATCTCGCGCTCGCGATCGACCACCAGCCTCAACGCCACCGATTGCACCCGCCCCGCCGATTTGGCGCCGGGCAGCTTGCGCCACAGCACCGGCGAGAGCGTGAACCCCACCAGATAGTCGAGCGCGCGGCGGGCGCGGTAGGCGTCGATCAGATTCTCGTCGAGCGCGCGCGGATGCGCCATCGCCTCGGTCACCGCGCCCTTGGTGATCGCGTTGAATGTCACCCGGTCCACCTTGGCGGGCAGCGCCTTCTTGCCCCGCAGCACCTCCTGGACATGCCAGCTGATCGCCTCGCCCTCGCGGTCGGGGTCGGTCGCGAGGATCAGCCGGTCGGCCTTCTTCGCCTCATCGGCGATCGCCTTCATCTGCTTGGCGCGGTCGCCATAGGGCTGCCATAGCATCGCGAAGCCATTGTCGGGATCGACCGACCCGTCCTTGGGCGGCAGGTCGCGGACATGCCCATAGGAGGCGAGGACGCGAAAATCGCCGCCCAGATATTTCTCGATGGTTTTCGCCTTGGCGGGCGATTCGACGACGACGAGCTGCATGTTTTGCCTGAACTTTCCCGGGACCCCATTCTCTCGCGCGCGAGGATGCGGAGAGTTTGGGGCGCGTCAAGCGGCTTGGAGGCGGATCCGCGCCGTCCAGGTCGCGGCGCGGCGGGGCGCTTGAGAATGGCGCGGGGCTCGCCTATCGTCGCGGCATCTTCCTTGCGCCCGGGCCGTGGGTGCGGCCCGCTCGCGCGAGGCGCGGCGATCGAGCGAGGAGAGAATCATGCCCGACAGAGTTCAAGGCGCGCGCACCATCGCGCTGGTGGGGCCCGGCGGCGCTGGCAAGACCAGCCTCGCCGAGGCCCTTCTTTTCGCGGCCGGCGCGAGCGGGCGGCAGGGATCCGTGGCGAACGGGACGAGCGTGGGCGACGGGAGCCCCGAGGCGCGAGCGCGCGGCGGCTCGACCGAGCTCAACCTCATGCATTACGATTACATGGGCGACCGCTACGCGCTGATCGACTGTCCCGGTTCGGTGGGCTTCGCGGCCGACGGCGCGCTCGGCATGGCGGCGGCGGACCTCGCGCTG
>JACMKH010000347.1 GCA_014380205.1 Sphingomonadaceae bacterium | reverse complement strand
GGCCGCGCCATTGTCGGTCACCCGCGCCCAGCCCTCGCCGCCGCGCGGGCGGCTTTCGAGCGTGACGCGCGCGACGCTCGCGATCGAGGGCAGCGCTTCGCCGCGAAATCCGAGCGTTTCGACGAGCTCGATCGCCTCGTCGGGAAGCTTGGAGGTGGCGTGGCGCTCCATCGCCAGCGCGAGCTCGTCGCGGCCCATGCCGCAGCCGTCGTCGATCACCTCGATCCGCTCGATGCCGCCCACGGAGAGCCGGATAACGATCCGCTCCGCGCCCGCATCTATCGCGTTTTCAATCAGTTCCTTGAGCGCACTCGCGGGCCGCTCGACGACCTCGCCCGCCGCGATGCGGTTGATCAGATGCGCGGGGAGTCGCCGGATCGCCATGCCGCCCTCCTACCCCAAGCGGCCGCCGCGCGCGAGCCATGTCCATCCACAGCCGGCCCAGTTTTTCCGTGCAATGCCGCGCCGAATCGCTATGGGGGCGGCAAGGCTCCGCCCACCGACCCCCGACCTTCAACGCACAGCTCTCCAAGAGAACCGATTTCCTATGTGGTTTCAGCGCCTTTTCAAGATGATGTCGCACGACATGGCGATCGACCTCGGCACCGCGAACACCGTCGTCTATGTTCGCGGCCGCGGCATCGTGCTCAACGAGCCCTCGGTCGTCGCGATCGAGACGATCAACGGAGTCAAGCGCGTCAAGGCGGTCGGCGACGACGCCAAGCTCATGATGGGCAAGACCCCCGGATCGATCGAGGCGATCCGTCCGTTGCGCGATGGCGTCATCGCCGACATCGACGTCGCCGAGCAGATGATCAAGCATTTCATTCACAAGGTCCACGGCCCCCGGCGCTTCCCGCGCTGGCCCGAGATCGTCATCTGCGTCCCCTCGGGCTCGACCAAGGTCGAGCGCCGCGCAATCCGCGACGCCGCCTCGAACGCGGGCGCGAGCCAGGTCTGGCTGATCGAGGAGCCGATGGCCGCCGCGATCGGCGCGGGCATGCCCGTCACCGAGCCGATCGGATCGATGGTCGTCGACGTCGGCGGCGGCACCACCGAGGTCGCGGTGCTCTCGCTCAGGGGACTCGCCTACACCACCTCGGTGCGCACCGGCGGCGACAAGATGGACGAGGCGATCTCCTCCTATGTCCGCCGCAACCACAACCTGCTGATCGGCGAGGCCACCGCCGAGCGGATCAAGAAGGAGGTCGGCGTCGCGCTGATGCCCGCCGACGGCAAGGGCCAGACCATCCACATCAAGGGCCGCGACCTCGTCAACGGCGTTCCCAAGGAAATCTCGATCAATCAGGGCCAGCTCGCCGAGGCGCTCGCCGAGCCCGTCTCGACGATCGTCGAGGGCGTGCGCATCGCGCTCGAGAACACCGCGCCCGAGCTCGCGGCGGACATCGTCGACCAGGGCATCGTCCTGACAGGTGGCGGCGCGCTGCTCGAGGGTCTCGACGAGGTGCTGCGCCGCGAGACCGGGCTCCCCGTCACCGTCGCCGAGGATCCGCTGACCTGCGTCGCGCTCGGCACCGGCCGCGCGCTCGAGGACGAGATGTATCGCGGCGTGCTCCAGACGGGATAGCTTGCTCCGGCATCATTCGATTGCCTCGCTCGGCCTATCATCTCCCTACGCCGCCGAACTTGCCGAAGGGCTGCTTTTCTTTACCGTGACGGAAGGAAGGAAGGGCGGGTTGGGCAGCCCGGCTCGATCGATTAACCATGGTCACCATCAGCTCCAGCGATCGCCGCCCAGGCTTCTCCCGCCGCGCGCGGTTCGGCGTGTTCGCGGGCTATGTCGTCGCGATCAGCGGAGCGCTGGTCGGGCTCGCCCTGGTGCTCATCGCGATGTTCGATCCGCAGGGCTTCGCCGCGCTGCGCGGCCTGATCGGCGACGCGAGCGCGCCCGTGTCCGCCTCGGGGCGCGGCGGCATCCGCG
>JACMKH010000346.1 GCA_014380205.1 Sphingomonadaceae bacterium | reverse complement strand
ATCGAGGCGCTGGCGGCGCGAGGGGCGGCGGCGCCCGAGGGGGCCGAGATCGTCGATGTCGGCGGGCGCTATGCGATCCCGGGGCTGATCGACACGCACGTCCACGTCACCATCCAGCCCGACGAGGCGGCGATGCGCGCCGAAATGGAGCGCAATCTCTATGGCGGCGTCACCGCGGTGCGCGACATGATCGGCGACGCACGGATCATCGCGCATTTCGCCCGCAACGCGCGGCTCGGCGAGCTCGCGTCGCCCGACATATATTTCGCGGGGCTGGCCGCGGGACCGGGCTTCTTCGCCGATGATCGCATGACCTATGAGGCGCTCGGCGCGACGCCGGGCGCGGTCCCCTGGATGCGCGCCGTGACCCCCCAGACCAATCTCACCGAGCTGGTCGCGATGATGCGTGGGGCGGGGGCGTCGGGGGTCAAGATCTACGCCAATCTGTCGCCTGAGATCGTCCGCGCGCTGACCGCCGAGGCCCGCCGGCAGGGCCTGCCCGTTTGGGCGCATGGCGCGATCTTTCCGACCACGCCGCTCCAGGCGGTGGAGGCGGGCGCGGACACGCTCAGCCATGTCTGCATGCTCGCCTATCAGACGCTGACGCCGCCGCCCGCGAGCTATGACTATGCCGATCGCGGGCCGCTCGACGAGGCGCGGCTGATGGGCGACCCCGTTCCCGAGATGGCGGCGCTGTGGGCGGCGATGCGAGAGCGCGGCGTGGTGCTCGACACCACCGCCTGGGTCTATCGCACGATCGAGCGGATGCGCGCCGAGATGACCGCCGCCGCGGCGCCCGGCGAGCCTGAGTTTCTCCCGCCGATCTATTGCTCGAGCCGGCTCGCCGAGCATCTGATGGGGCAGGCGTCGCGGGCGGGCGTTCTGCTCTCGGCGGGAACCGACGCCCCAGCGATCGCGGGCGATCCGTGGCCGGGCATCTTCGAGGAGCTGATGCTGATGCGCGACTCCGCCGGGATCGCGCCGATCGCAGTGCTGCGCGCCGCGACGGTGAACGGCGCGCGCGCGATCGGCGGGGATGAGCAGAGCGGGACGATCGCGGTGGGCGCGCTCGCCAATTTCGCCCTTCTCACCGAGGATCCGCTGGCAGAGCGAGCGAACCTCAGGACGGTGGAGCTGACGGTGAAGCGCGGACGGCGGTACTGGCGGCGCGACTATATCGCGACCGGGGCGGCTATGTGAGGCGCGGCCTCGTAGCCGACGATCTCGAAATCCTCGTATTCATAGCCATCGATGCTCGCGGGCTTGCGCTTGATGGCGAGGCGCGGGAGCGGCCCCGGCGTCCGCGTCAGCTGCTCGCGCGCTTGGTCGAGATGGTTGAGGTAAAGGTGGCAATCGCCGCCGGTCCAGATGAACTCGCCGGGCTCGAGCGCGCATTGCTGGGCGAGCATGTGGGTCAGCAGCGCGTAGCTCGCGATGTTGAACGGGACGCCGAGGAAAACGTCGCAGCTGCGCTGGTAGAGCTGGAGTGAGAGCTTACCGTTCGCGACGTGCGTCTGGAACAGACAGTGGCACGGCGCGAGCGCCATGCGCGGCAAATCCGCCGGGTTCCAGGCGGTGACGATCTGGCGGCGCGAGGCGGGGTGGCGGTTGATCTCGTCGATCAGCGCGGCGATCTGGTCGATGTTGGCGCCGTACGGGTTCTCCCAGTCGCGCCATTGCTTGCCATAGACCGGGCCGAGATCGCCCTCGGCGTCGGCCCATTCGTCCCAGATGCCGACCTTGCGGTCCTTGAGCCAGCCGGTGTTGGTGTCGCCGCGCAGGAACCAGAGCAATTCGACGATAATCGAGCGGATGTGAAGCTTCTTGGTGGTGAGCAGCGGGAAGCCCGCCGCGAGATCGAAACGCATCTGGTAGCCGAACACCGAAAGCGTGCCCACGCCCGTGCGATCGTCCTGGCGCGCGCCCTCGTCGAGAATCCGCCGCATGAGACCGAGATAGGGCTGCACGCGACGGCTATGGAGCCGTCGCGCGGACGAGGAAAGATGTTCCCCGGCGATTTTCAACAGGCGCTTGACGCGCGGACGCGCCGCGAGCCAAGTCGCCCGCGTGACCCAGGACGCTTCCGCGCGCATTCCCGACGGGATCGCCCAGCACCATATGCACCACGCGAGCGCGCTCGGGCGTCATGCAAGCCCCATCGCGCTGTTGCTCGTCACCGGGCTGATGATCGCGGCGACGCTGGGCGCGTTCGGGAGCGGGCGCAACCACGACTTCCGCGCCGTCGCGCCCGCCGCGACGCTCAGTGTCAACACCCCCGCGCGCATCCGCAACGGCATGTTCTTCGAGACGCGCATCCGCATCGAGCCGCATCAAGCCTTCTCCGACCTTATCCTCGCGGTCGAGCCTTCGCTGTGGCGCGACGTCACGGTCAACACGATGATCCCCGCCCCCGCCGAAGAGACTTTCGAGCAGGGCGCGTTTCGCCTCTCCTACGGCGAATGGGAGGCGGGCGCGCCGCTCGAGATCAAGATCGATTCGCAGATCAACCCGTCGCTGTTCCGCGGAACCGAGGGGACGATCGCGCTCTATGACGGCGACGAGCGCGTGCTCGCGCTGCCGATCGAGATGCGGGTGCTCCCCTGATGGACATCGTGCTGCGCGCCAGCTTCATGTTCTTTGCGCTTTATGCGCTGCTTCGCCTGCTCGGAAAGCGCGAGCTCGGCCAGATGACGCCTTTCGAGCTGCTCGTGCTGATCGTGATGGGCGATCTTATCCAGCAGGGCGTCACGCACAACGACTTCAGCCTGACCGGCGCGGTCCTCGCGATCGGGACGTTCGCCTTCTGGGGGCTGCTGCTGAGCTGGGCAAGCTACCTCTGGCCGAGGGCCGAGAAGCTGCTCGACGGCGAGCCGCGCGTGATCATCCGCGCGGGCGCGCTGATCGGGGAGAATCTGCGCCGCGACCGGATGACGCGCGGCGAGGTCGAATCCGAGATGCGGCTCGCGGGGATCGGCTCGATGAGCGAGGTCGAATGGGGCATTCTCGAGCCGCAGGGCAAGATCAGCTTTATCAAGAAGAAGCAGCGCGGGGACGATGACGGCCCGCCCCCGGGCGCGGAGAGCGCAGCTTTTTAAAGGTGACGTGTAGCCGGGCGGGGCCGCCCGCTACACCGCGGGCTGGTCCTTCCACGCCCAGTAGAGCTGCGCGGGGGGGATGTTGCGCGGCTCGAAGCCGTGGTCGATGCGCTTGAAATGCGGATCGAGGAACTTCTTCACCTTGGGCGAGAACTGGTAGACGAGGAACGCGCCACCGGGGCGGAGCACCTCGGCGGTCGCGGCGGCGATCGCGTCACCCACTCCTGGCGGGAGCGTTGAGAAGGGGAGGCCCGAGAGCACGTAATCGGCATGGTCGAAGCCGTGCTCGGCGACGATCTCGCGGACATAGGCGGCCGAACCCTGCACGGGCGAAAAGCGCGAATCGCGGATGTCGCGCTTGAGATAGTCGATGAAATCGGCGTTGGTGTCGATCGCGACCAAGGTCGCGTCGGGCGCCATGCGATCAAGGATCGGGCGGCAGAAGGTGCCGACGCCGGGGCCGTATTCGACGAACAGCTTGGTTTCCGCCCAGTCGACGCGCGACAGCATCCGGTCGATCAGCTTGGTCGACGAGGGGATGATCGAGCCGACCATCACGGGATGCTTGAGGAAGCCCTTGAAAAACAGGCCGAGTGGGCGCGGGCCGTGCGCGCCCGAATGGCGGCGCGAGGCGCGACGAGGTTCTGCGCGCGCGGCGGATGATGTCATGGTCAAGGCTCTCGTGAGATTCGCGTGAGCGCGCGCGTTCGCAGATGCGGCGCGGAAAGGCAAGCGCGGGCGCTTCCGCGCGCGCGCCAAGCGCGATAGGGCGCGCCGGTGAACGCCGGGACCATCCGCCGCGATCATTTCGCGATCCTGTTCCTCGTCATGCTCGTCGCGGCGGCGGGCAACACCGCGATGCAATCGGTGATGCCGACGATCGGGCGCACGCTCGCGATCCCCGATGTCTGGGTGTCGATCGCCTACAGCTGGTCGGCGCTGCTCTGGGTGGTGATGGCGCCCTATTGGGCGCGGATGTCGGACCGGCGCGGGCGACGGCCGCTGATGATGCTTGGGCTGGGCGGGTTCACCGCCTCGTTCGCGATCTGCGGGGCGATCCTGTGGCTCGGGCTTTCGGGCTGGCTCGCGCCCGCCGTGACGATGATCGTGTTCGCGATCGCGCGCGGGCTCTACGGCGGGTTCGGCTCGGCCGCGCCCCCCGCCGTTCAGGCCTATATCGCCTCGCGCACCGATCACGAGCACCGCACCGCCGCGCTCGCCGTGATCGCCTCGTCGTTCGGGCTGGGGACGATCATCGGCCCCGCGCTCGCGCCCTTCCTCGTGCTGCCGGGGCTCGGGCTCGCCGGGCCGATGCTGATGTTCGCGCTGGGCGGGCTCGCGGTCGCGATCGCGCTCAAGCTCATGCTTCCCGACGATCAGCCGCGCCATGCCGT
>JACMKH010000345.1 GCA_014380205.1 Sphingomonadaceae bacterium | reverse complement strand
CGCAGCCCGAGCTCGTAATCCTCGGTCAGGCTCGCCTCGTCGAAGGGCGCGCCGCCGCGCTCGTCGGCAATCGCGCCGAGCATCGCGCGCGAGATCGCGCATCCCACCCCCGCCGAGGGCAGCCCCGCCCCGAGCATCTGGCGCACGACGAGGTTCTTGCCATGGGCTTCGGCGAATTCGTCGCAATAATGCCCCGCCATCCATGGCGAGGCGCGGTCGATCATCGGGCGAACCGGCAGCTGGATCAGCGCGTGATCGCCGATGAAGCGCCGGAACAGCCGCAATTCGGCGGGGTGCACGACATCCTCGGCATCGTGGAGAATGATTGCGCGGAAAGTCATTGCGTCTGCCGCCTCGTCGGCGCGCATCGTCCGCCAGATCGCGTTGAGGCAATCGGCCTTGGTCGTCGGTCCCGCGCTCTCGCACGTCGCGATGCAGAGCCTTGAATCGCTCGCCGCGATCGGTTCGATCACGGCGAGTGTGGCGGGGTCGTTGGGATAGCAGCCGACATAGAGGCGGTAGTCCCGATCGCTGAAACGCCGCAGCGTCTCGGCGAGCATCGCGCCTATTACGGCCGCCTCGTCCCAGGCGGGCACGAAAATCGCCAGGGGACATTCGTCAGGCGGCCCCGCCTCCTCAAGCGGATGATCGAGGTCGAGCCGCGAGCGGCGCAAGCGCGATCCGAACCAGAACAAGTCGATCAACAGGTCGTCAATTCCGCCGATCAGGAAGCCGATCGCGGCGAACAACGCCAGCTCGACGTTGATCGCGGCGACGATCTCGAACAGTGATCCCCCCACCCCCATCGGACCCCCTTCCGAGTCGCGCGAAGCTAGAGCGAATCCAACTGAAACGGAACCGAAATAAAAGCGCCGAAATGGCGCTAATTTGAACTGTGGCGCGAGTCCCTTGGCGCGACACGGTTCACAGCGGCCAATGCCGCCTGTAGATCGGAGCCAGGCGAGGAAGCATCATGACCCAGCGAACCGGCGCGCGCTCGGCGCTGCGGGATTTTCTCCGAACAGAGGCGGCGGGCGGGATCGTGCTGATGATCGCTGCCGCGCTCGCGATGGCCGTCGCCAACTCGGCGCTTCACGAGCCTTACCAGCACCTGCTGCACGAGCCGCTCGGCGCGCTTTCGCCTGTACTGTCGGCCAAGATCGGGCCGATGACGCCGCACCTGTGGATCAACGACGGCCTGATGGCGGTGTTCTTCCTGTTCGTCGGGCTCGAGATCAAGCGCGAGTTCGTCGACGGCGAGCTCGCGAGCTGGAACCAGCGGCGGCTGCCCGTGTTCGCGGCGGCGTGCGGCATGATCGTTCCGGCGATGATCTACCTGCTGCTCACGCGCGACGCGCCCGGGCTGGCCAACGGCTGGGCGATACCCGCGGCGACCGACATCGCCTTCGCGATCGGCGTGCTCGCGCTGCTCGGCCGGCGCGCGCCGACCTCGCTCAAGCTTTTCCTCGTCACCGTCGCAATTGTCGACGATATGGGGGCGGTCGCGATCATCGCGCTGGTCTATACCGCGGAGCTCAATATCCCCGCGTTGCTGGGCGCGGCGTTCGCGCTCCTCGGGATGGCCGCGCTCGGTCGATTGGGCGTGCTCCGGCTCTGGCCCTACCTGCTGCTCGCAGGGCTGCTCTGGTATTGTGTGCTGCTCTCGGGCGTGCATGCGACGATCGCGGGGGTGCTCGCGGCGATGATGATCCCGATCAGCAAGACCTCCGGCGCGCCTGACGCGGCGGACTCGCCGCTCCACCGGCTCGAGCATGCGCTCGACGCGCCCGTGGCGTTCGTCATCGTCCCGCTGTTCGGCTTCGCCAACGCGGGCGTCGCGCTCGGGGGGATCGGCCTCGCCGAACTGCTCGCGCCGCTCCCGCTGGGCATCGCGGCGGGCCTGTTCCTCGGCAAGCAGATAGGGATTTTCGGCGCGGTCTGGCTCGCGGTCAGGCTCGGGCTCGGCACCCGCCCGGCGGGCGCGAGCTGGCTCCAGATCTACGGCGTCGCGATGCTCTGCGGGATAGGCTTCACGATGAGCCTGTTCATCGGCGCGCTCGCCTTCCCCGGCGATCCCGCGCTGGTCGAGGAAGCCAAGCTCGGCGTGCTCGCGGGCACGATCGTCTCTGCGCTCACGGGCTTCCTCGTGCTCAGGCTCGCGCCTCAACCGCGCTCTCCGTAATATTCCTCCGCCTCGGCATGGACACTCCAGAAGCCGCGGAGCGGGCGGCCCGCGAGCCTGTCCTCGAGCACGCCGAGGTGCGCCTGCCAGCCCGCCGCGTTGCCGATCTTCTTCTCGCGCGCGGCGAGCGGCCCCTCGGTTAGCACGAGGCGGACCTTGTCGCCCTCCTCGGCGAGCTCGACGCGCGTGCGCTCGCCCTCCCATTCCCAGGCGAGCAGGCGCGGCGGCTCGAACGCGGTGACCTCGGCGTCGATCGAGACGCCATCCTCCATGTTCGCGAAGCGCTCGGGATAGGGCTCGCCCGACATTGCCTTGTGATCGAAGAAGAAGGTCAGCGTCTCGCCCGCGCGGCTCGGCTCGGTCCCGCCGCAGAACCATGTCGCGCGCTTGTCGGGATCGACCAGATAGGCCCAGACGCGCTCGATCGGGCCGGGGAGCAGGCGCTCAAAGCGGATCGCGCCGCTTTCGAGCAGCGCGCCGGGATCCGTGATCATCGCTGCTTCTCCTCCTGATCGTCATCGGCCATCGCGGCCTCGAGCGCGTCGAGCCGGGCATTCCATGTCGCGCGGGTTTGCGCGATCCATTGCGCGATGTCGTCGAGCCCGGCGGGATCGAGACTGTAGATGCGCTGCTGCGCGCGCCGCTCGACCCTGACCAGCTCCGCCTCTCGCAGCGTCTTGAGATGCTGCGACACCGCCGGCCCGCTGATCGGCAGCCCCGCCGCGATCGCCGCCACGGACGACGCGCCGCGTGGGATCGGCGAGGGCGGCGAAGGCTCGCATGGAGTGTATATAAGTTCCTCGCGGTCGCGGAAGATGCGGCCGAGCCTTCGCGGCGGCGCGCCTTCGAGCTCGGTCATCGCGAGATGCCTGGGCAGGCGGTAGGTCTCGAGCCTCCGGTGGAGCCGGCGCGCGACCGTGCTGTCGGTGTGGCTGTAGCTCAGGAACGCGCGATAGCGTTCGCGCGCCGTCGCGCCGTCCGCCGGTTCCGCGCCACTCCCTCGCGCCATCCGCCCTCCGGGCGTCAAGATGCCGGAAAGCGGGCGCAGCGCAAGCGAAATCGAAGCCGACGGCCCGACGAGTAATGGCCGCGCGGGCGCCGCACGGTCGAAGCGCTATGGACAAGCGAGGGAGGCGGCGGGAAGGTGCGCGGCGTGCCCGTGATCAGCGCCCCGATCGATCCGGCGAGCGATGAGGCGATCGCTGCGGCGCTGGCCGACGATCGCGCGCTGCTGCTCGTCGATGGCCAGTGCATGCTGTGCTCGCGCGGGGCGGGTTTCGTGATGCGCGTCGACCGCAATCGCCGGCTGCGCATCGGCACGGGGCAATCGGCGATCGGACGGGCTCTCTACGAACGCTATGGCGAGGACGAGGACGAGACCATCCTGCTCGTCGCCGGGGAGCGCGCCTTCACCAAATCGGCCGGCGTGATCGAGGCGCTGCGGCGGATCGGCCGCGGCTGGCGGTGGCTGGGATGGCTCGCCGCGCTCGCGCCCGAGCGATGGCGCGACGCGGGCTACGATTGGCTCGCGCGCAACCGCTTTCGGCTGTTCGGCCGGCGGACCTCGTGCCTCATGCCGACACAAGAGCAGCGCGACCGGTTCGTGACATGAAGCTGCTCGTGCTCGGCGCGTCGGGTTTCGTCGGCGCGAATGTCGCGAGGGCGCTCGCGGCGACGGGGCATGAGGTGGTCGCGGGGACGCGCGGTCTGGGCGAGGCGCGGCGTCGGCTGCCGGGGCTCGACTGGGTCGAGACCGATTTCGCGCGGCTCCGGACGGCCGAGGCTTGGGCGCCGCTGCTCGCTGGGGTCGAGGCGGTGGTCAATTGCGTCGGCGTGCTCCAGGATTCGGCGCGCGAGAGCACGCGGATCGCGCACGAGACCGGGCCGGCGGCGCTGATCGCGGCGTGCGAGGCGGCGGGCGTGAGGCGCTTCATCCATCTCTCGGCGGCCGGGGCGGACGAGAGCGCAGGGACGGCCTATGCGCGGAGCAAGCGCGCGACCGAGCGGCTGCTCGAGGCGAGCGGGCTGGACTGGGTCGTGCTCAGGCCGTCGCTCGTGATCGCGCGCGAGGTATATGGCGGGACGGCGCTGATGCGAGGGCTCGCAGGGTTTCCCTTGGTCGTTCCGGTGCTCGGCGGCGAGCAGCGCTTCCGGCCCGTCGCGGCGGAGGACGTCGGCGCGCTGGTCGCGCGGCTGCTCGAGCCCGGCGCGCCGAGCCGCGAAGCGATCGACGTTGCGGGCCCCAAAGAGGTCAGCCTCGCCAGTATGCTGATCCGGTTGCGCGCGTGGCTCGGCTTCCGCCGCGCGTCGGTCCTGCCTGTTCCCGCATGGATGTCGTGGCCGCTGGTCAAGGCGGGCGATCTCGCCGCATGGCTGGGGTGGCCGAGCTCGCTGCGCACGACCTCGGTCCGCCAGATGAACCATGGCGCGAGCGGCGATCCCGCCCGGCTCGCCGCGTTGCTCCCGCGCGCGCAAGGGCTCACCGACTGGCTCGCCGCCCACCCGGCTGGCGTCCAAGACCGCTGGCACGCGCGGCTCTATTTCGTGAAGCCTCTCGCGATCCTCGTCTTCGCGGCTTACTGGATCGCGACCGGGCTGATCGGCCTCGCCGCCGCGCGCCCCGCCGCGATCGCGCTGCTGCACGATGCGGGCTTCGGCGAGGCTTCGCCGCTCCTCTCCGATCTCGGCCACATCTACGATCTCGCGCTCGGCGCGCTGCTCCTCGTCCCGCGCTTCACCCGCGCGGTAGCGCTGGTCATGGCCGCCTCGTGCGTCTTCTATCTCGCGATCGGAACCGCGCTCGCGCCCGCGCTCTGGCATGACCCGCTCCAGCCGCTGCTCAAGGTCTTCCCCGTCATCCTCGTCGCGCTCGTCATCGCCGCACTGGTCGACCGGCGATGACTACGACATATCTCCTCCTCAAACTCGCGCACATCCTCTCGGGCGCGGTGCTGTTCGGGACAGGGGCGGGGATCGCCTTCTTCATGCTGTCGGCGCACCGCACGCGTGATCCCGCCGCGATCGCGGCGATCGCGCGGATCGTCGTCGTGGCGGATTTCATCTTCACCGCGAGCGCGGTGGTGATCCAGCCGGCCACGGGCGTCGCGCTCGCGCTCCATCTCGGCTGGTCGCTCGACGCGCCCTGGCTGCTCGCGACCTATGCGCTCTACGCGCTCACCGGCGCGTGCTGGATCCCCGTCGTGTTTATCCAGATCCGCATGGCGCGACTCGCGCGTGAAGCCGCCTCCGCCGACATGCCGCTGCCTCCGGCCTATCACCGCCTCTATCGCCTCTGGTTTGCGCTCGGCATTCCGGCCTTTCTCGCGGTGCTCGCGATCTACGCGATCATGATCGCCAGGCCGACGTTCGGCTGAGGGTTGCGCTTGCCGTGCGCCGCGTGGAAGATGCGCGCCATTCCGGACACGAGGAGAACGACGATGAGCGTCAATCCCATCCCTGAAGGCTATCACAGCGTCACTCCGTATCTCGCGATCGACGGCGCGGCGGAGGCGATCGACTGGTATGTCAAGGCGTTCGGCGCGACCGAAGAGCTGCGCTTCGAGCGCGACGGCAAGATCGGGCACGCCGAGATCAAAATCGGCGATTCGCATGTCATGCTCGCCGACGAGTTCGCCGAGATGGACCACCTCGGCCCGAAATCGCGCGGGGGCGCGACCGCGAGCTTCATGATCTACCTCCCCGACGTCGACGCGGCGTTCCAGCGGGCGATCGACGCGGGCGCGACCGAAACCCGCCCGGTCAAGGACCAATTCTACGGCGACCGCTCCGGCACCCTCGCCGATCCCTTCGGCCATGTCTGGACGCTCGCGACGCATGTCGAGGAACTGAGCGAGGAGGAGATGATGAAGCGCGCGCAGGAGGAGCGCGCGGAGGCGTAGGAACGCGGCATCCCTCTGCCGTCATGCTGAACCAAGTTCAGCATGACGCAAGTCAGCGGACGCCCTATGGCCTCGTCAATCGGTTGAGGGGCGGCAATGAGCGACGAGGCGACAATCTTCATCGGCAAGGGCGGCGGTGAGGCGCAGACGCTGACCTTGAGCCGCGCCAACCGGCACGGGCTGATCGCGGGGGCTACGGGGACGGGCAAGACCGTCACCGTGCAGGTGCTCAGCGAAGCCTTTTCGAACGCGGGCGTGCCGGTGTTCGTCGCAGATGTGAAGGGCGATTTCTCGGGGATCGCGATGCCGGGCTCGGCGAGCTTCAAGCATCATGTCGCGCTCGTCGCGCGCGCGGCCGAGATCGGGCTTGAGCCTTACACCTACGCCGACAGCCCTACGATCTTCTGGGACCTTTACGGCGAGAAGGGGCATCCGATCCGCGCGACGGTGAGCGAGATGGGGCCGTTGCTGCTGGGGCGATTGCTGGGGCTCAGCGACGCGCAGCAGGGGGTGATCGAGATCGCGTTTCGCGTCGCCGATGATGAGGGGCTGCTGCTGCTCGATCTCGCCGATTTGCAGGCGATGCTCGTCTGGACCGCCGAGCATGCGCGCGCGCTTTCGGCGCGCTACGGCCATGTCACCAACGCCAGCGTCGGCACGATCCAGCGCGCGCTGCTCCAGCTCGAGGGGCAGGGCGGGGCCGAGTTCTTCGGCGAGCCCGCGCTCGACATCTACGATTTCTTCCGCACCGCGCCCGACGGCCGCGGCTATGTCAGCGTGCTGATGGCCGAGCGGCTGATGGCGAGCCCCAAGCTCTACGCGACCTTCCTGCTTTGGCTGATGAACGAGCTGTTCGAGGCGCTCCCCGAGGTCGGCGATCCCGACAAGCCCAAGCTGGTGTTCTTCTTCGACGAGGCGCACCTCCTGTTCGACGACGCCCCCGCCGCGCTCCAGGACAAGATCGAGCAGGTCGTCCGCTTGATCCGATCGAAGGGCGTCGGTGTCTATTTCATCACCCAGAACCCGATCGACATCCCCGAAGAGATCGCGGGGCAGCTCGGCAACCGCATCCAGCACGCGCTGCGCGCCTTCACCCCGCGCGACCAGCGCGCGATCCGGGCGGCGTCGGAAACCTTCCGGATCAATCCGGAACTCGATGTCGAAACCGCGATCACCGAATTGAAGGTTGGCGAGGCGCTGGTCTCGATCCTGATGCCCGATGGCGCGCCCTCGCCGGTCCAGCGCACGCTGATTCGCCCGCCCGCCTCGCGCATCGGGCCTTTGTCGACGGGCGAGCGCGCGGCGATCATCGCCGCTTCGCCGATCGGTAACGTCTATGCGGCACGCGTCGACCGCGAATCGGCGGCGGAGGTGCTCCAGCAGAAAGCCGAGGACGCCGCGGCGACCGCCGAGGAGGTCGAGGAGCGCGGCGAGGAGAGCGTGCGCGCGCGGCCGCGGCGGACGCGT
>JACMKH010000344.1 GCA_014380205.1 Sphingomonadaceae bacterium | reverse complement strand
TCGCGCGTCGCGGCCGAGGAGGGCGTGAAGCGCATGCCCCGACGCGATATGCCCTGGCGGCGGATCACATCGGCCATGCGAGGATCGGCCGAGGCGGGCGTGAAGCTGCCGATCGCGGGTGCGCGCCATACCGGCCGCGCGGCGGACTGGGCGAGCCCAGGCACGACCGAAAGCGCAACGGCAATCGCCGCCGCGCCCGCCAACATCCCGTTTCTCAGGCTGATGCCCATCTCTCGCGCCATACTCCTTGCAACTGCGCCCTAGCACGAGGGTTGCGAGTCGCGCCAGCGACCGGAGTCGGAATCCCCGCGACTGTTGCACAGGCTCAACAATACCCTCGCGTTCGCGTTCCAAAACGCGGCTTGCGGGCGGACGGGCGCCGTCTATAAGCGGCGCGAACCCCTTTCGACCAGCCAAGGCGACAGCTTCATGCCCCGTTTGCTTCCCCTCGCGCTCGCCGCCGCGCTCGCGCTTCCGCTCGGCGGCTGCGGCCTGTTCGGCGACGACGACGACCGGCCCGAGGCGGCGCTCGCGCCCTCGCAGGTCACGACCATCGGAGTTAACGCCTATCTGTGGCGCGCCACGCTCGATTCGCTGTCGTTCATGCCGCTCGCGCAGGTCGATTCGGCGGGCGGGGTGATCGTCACCGACTGGTATTCGAACCCCGCCGCGCCGACCGAGCGAATGAAGCTCACGGTCACGATCCTCGATACGGACCTGCGCGCCGACGCGCTGCGCGTCGCGGCCTCCCGCCAGCTCTACAACGGCGCGCAATGGCTCGAGGCCCCCGTCCAGGCGGCGACGATCCAGCGGCTCGAGGAGATCATCCTGACGCGCGCGCGCGACCTCCGCCGCAACGCGCTCATCGGCTAAGGCCGGGCGAGAGTGGCGTCACGCTTCGATCCGAAGACGGCCGACGCGCGCTGGCAGGAGCGCTGGGAGCAAGCCCAAAGCTTCGCCGCAGACAATGCGAGCGCTAAGCCGCGTGCCTATGTGCTTGAGATGTTTCCCTATCCCTCGGGGCGCATCCACGTCGGGCATGTCCGCAACTACACGATGGGCGACGTGCTCGCGCGCTACAAGCGGATGCGCGGCCATGAGGTGCTCCACCCGATGGGGTGGGACGCGTTCGGCATGCCCGCCGAGAATGCCGCGATCGAGAAGAAGGTCCATCCCGGCGAATGGACGCGCGCCAACATCGCGGCGATGAAGGCGCAGTTGAAGCGGCTCGGCTTCGCGCTCGACTGGAGCCGCGAGCTCGCGACCTGCGACCCCGAATATTACGGCCATGAGCAGGCGCTGTTCCTCGATCTCCACGCGGCGGGGCTGGTCTACCGCAAGGAATCGGCGGTCAACTGGGATCCCGTCGACCAGACCGTGCTCGCCAACGAGCAGGTGATCGACGGCAAGGGCTGGCGCTCGGGCGCGCCGGTCGAGCGGCGCAAGCTCAGCCAGTGGTTCCTCCGCATCACCGCCTTCGCCGACGAGCTGCTCCACGGGCTCGACGCGCTCGACCAATGGCCCGACAAGGTCCGGCTGATGCAGGAGAACTGGATCGGCAAGAGCGCGGGAATGCGCTTCCGCTTCAAATTCGTCGGCGAGACGACCGGGTTCGAGGTGTTCACCACGCGCCCCGACACGCTGTTCGGCGCGAGCTTCGCGGCGCTCTCGCCCGATCATCCGATCGCGCACCGGCTCGCCGAGGCGAGCCCCGCGCTCGCCGCGTTCATCGCGCGATGCCAGGCGGGCGGCACCTCGGAGGCCGAGATCGAGGGCGGCGAGAAGCAGGGCTTCGACACGGGCTATTGCGTCGAGCACCCGTTCAACAAGAACTGGCACCTGCCCGTCTATGTCGCCAATTTCGTGCTGATGGAGTATGGCGCGGGCGCGATCTTCGGCTGCCCCGCGCACGACCAGCGCGACCTCGATTTCGCGCGCAAATATGAGCTCAAGGTGCTCCGCGTCGTCGCCGACGGCGACAAGACCGACATCCATTTCACCGGCGACGAGGCGTGGACGGGCGCGGGGCGCATCGTGAACTCGCATTTCCTCGACGGGATGGAGATCGAGGAGGCCAAGGCCGAGGTGATCGCGCGCGCCAGGCACGAAGGCTGGGGCGAGGGCGTCACCGTCTGGCGGCTCAGGGACTGGGGTGTCTCGCGCCAGCGCTATTGGGGGACGCCGATCCCCTTCATCCATTGCGCCGCGTGCGGCGTCGTCCCCGTGCCGCGCGACCAATTGCCCGTGCTGCTCCCCGAGGACATCGACTTCGACGCGCCGGGCAACCCGCTCACCCGGCACCCGACGTGGAAGCATGTCGCGTGTCCCAGGTGCGGCGGCGGGGCGCGGCGCGAGACCGACACGCTCGACACTTTCGTCGATTCCTCGTGGTATTTCATCCGCTTCGCGAGCCAGCCCGAGGACCGGCCGTTCGACAAGGCGGCGGCCGAGGCGTGGCTTCCGGTCGGCCAGTATATCGGCGGGGTCGAGCATGCGATCCTCCACCTGCTCTACGCGCGCTTCTGGACGCGCGCGCTCCAGCGGATGGGCCGGCTCGACGTCGCCGAGCCCTTCGGGGGGCTGTTCACCCAGGGCATGGTGACGCACGAGACCTATTTGGCGCGCGACGGGCGCTGGCTCGGCCCCGACGAGGTCGAGCGGCGCGGCGACGAGATCGTCGAGATCGCGACCGGCCACCACGTCGAGGCGGGTCGGATCGAGAAAATGTCCAAGTCGAAGAAGAACACGGTCGATCCCGATCCGATCATCGACCGCTTCGGTGCCGACGCGCTGCGCTGGTTCATGCTTTCCGACAGCCCCCCCGAGCGCGACCTGCCGTGGAGCGAGGCGGGGATCGAAGGCGCGGGCCGCTTCGTGCAGCGGCTGTGGCGGATCGTGGAGAGCGGCGAGCTTTCGGGAGAGGGAAGCGATCCCAATCTCGACCGCAAGCTCCATCGCACGATCGCCGGCGTCGCCGAGGACATCGAAACGCTGTCGTTCAACAAGGCCGTCGCCAAGCTCTACGAGCTCGCCACCGCGATCGAGAGGGCGCCGCCCTCGGCGAGCCGCGACTCCGCGGTGCGCGGGATCGTGCTGCTCGCCGCGCCGATGATCCCGCATCTCGCCGAGGAGGCGTGGGAGCGGCTCGGCGGTGAGGGCCTCATCGCCGACGCGACCTGGCCCGAAGCCGATCACACGCTGCTCGTCGACGACGCGGTGACCATCGCCATCCAGGTCAACGGCAAGCTCCGCGACACGCTGACGGCGGCGAAAGGAGCGGATCGCGCCGATCTCGAAGCGATGGCGCTTGCCTCAGACAAGGTCGTCCGCCAGCTCGCAGGCGCCCCTCCGAGAAAAGTGATCGTCGTGCCCGACCGACTGGTCAATATCGTCTCATGATTCGCGCCGCCCTCCTCATCGCGCTCGCATCGCTCGCCCTCGCTTCCTGCGGCCTGCGGCCACTCTACGGCGGCGCGTCGAGCCCCGCGCGCGAGGTGATCGGCGAGGTCGAGGTCGGGCCGATCGAGGGGCGCGCGGGCTA
>JACMKH010000343.1 GCA_014380205.1 Sphingomonadaceae bacterium | reverse complement strand
GTGGGCGGCATTCTCGCTCGCGGCGACCGTGCTTCAGGCGGCGCTGGTGGCGGGCGGCGCGGTCTCGCGGGTGGCGCTCGCCGTCGGCGACGCGCGGATCGCCGCGGCCTTGCTCATCCTCGCGGCCGCCTGGCAGCTGAGCCCGCTCAAGCAGGCGTGCCTCGGTCGGTGCCGCTCACCCGCGCGCTTCCTGAGCGAGCATTGGCGACCGGGCGCCGCGGGCGCCTTGCGGCTGGGCGCCTGGCATGGCTTCTACTGTATCGGTTGCTGCTGGGCGCTGATGCTGCTGCTATTCGTCGGCGGGGTAATGAGCATCGCCTGGATCGGCGGGCTCGCGCTGCTCGTGCTGGTCGAGAAGCTCGCGCCGGCGCGGTTGCCGGTGCGCGCGGCAACGGGCGTCGGCCTGCTCATCGCGGGGATGGCGCTCGCGCTGAGCTGAACAGGGTCCTCCGCCTTCATTCGCTTTCCGCCACGATCGCGAGCCAGCCCGCCTCATCGGTCGTCTCGATCCCCAGCTCCTCGGCCTTCTTGAGCTTGGAGCCCGCGCCGGGGCCGGCGACGACGAGGTCGGTCTTCGACGACACCGAGCCCGCCACCTTGGCGCCGAGCGCTTCGGCCTGCGCCTTGGCCTCGTCGCGCGAGAAGGCCTCGAGCGTTCCGGTGAAGACCACGGTCTTGCCCGAAACGCGGCTCACGCGCGTCTCGTGGATGACGTCGGCGGGGGCGAGTTGGGTGAGCAGATCCGCAACTACCGCCTGGTTGTGCTCCTCGGCGAAGAAATCGGCGAGCGCCTGGGCAACCTCGGGGCCGACGCCCGGAGTTTCGACGATCGCGGCGAGCTCCTTGGCGGCGCGCGTACGGAATTTTTCGTCGGTCTCGCCGACTGCCTGTTCAAGCTCGGCGCGGCGCGCGAGCATCATGGCGACCATTGCCGCGAAATTCTCCCAGCTCCGGTAGCGGCGCGCGAGATCGCGCGCGGTGACCTCGCCGATGTGGCGGATGCCGAGCGCGAAGAGGAAGCGGTCTAGCGGCGGGGCTCGGCGCGCGTCGATCGCGGCGACGAGGTTTCGCGCCGAGATTTCGGCCCAGCGCTCGCGCTCGAGCAGCTTGGCGGCGGTGATCCGGAAGATGTCGGCGGGCGACTGGACGAGGCCGTCGCGGAAGAAGGCCTCGATGTGCGTCGCGCCGAGCCCCTCGATGTCGAGCGCGTGGCGGCTCGCGAAATGGCGCAGCCGCTCGACGCGCTGCGCGGGGCAGATCAGCCCGCCCGTGCAGCGGATATCTACCTCGCCCTCCGCGCGCACCGCGTCCGAGCCGCATTCGGGGCATTCGGCCGGGAAGACGTAGGCGGGCCGCTTCTCGCCGCGCGTGAGCACCTCGAGCACCTGCGGGATGACGTCGCCCGCGCGCTGGATGCGGACGCGGTCGCCGGGGCGGGCACCGAGCCGCTCGATCTCGTCGGCGTTGTGGAGCGTCGCGTTGGTGACGACGACGCCGCCGACCGTGACTGGCTCGAGCCGCGCGACGGGGGTGAGCTTGCCCGTGCGGCCGACCTGGATGTCGATTGCGAGCAAGACCGTCTCGGCCTTTTCGGCGGGGAATTTGTGCGCGATCGCCCAGCGCGGCGCGCGGCCGACGCTGCCGAGGCGGCGCTGCCAGTCGAGCCGGTCGATCTTGTAGACGACGCCGTCGATGTCGAAGGGGAGATCGGCGCGTTGGGCCTCGATGCGGCGATAATGTGCGAGGAGATCGTCGAGGGTCTCGACGCGGACGAGCAGTTCCGAGACGGGCACGCCCCAGTCGGCGATCGCGGCCATCAACCCCGATTGGGTCTCGGCGGGCAGCGCGCTCGCCTCGCCCCAGCCGTGCGCGAGGAAGCGCAGCGGGCGCGACGCGGTCACCGCTGGGTCCTTCTGGCGCAGCGATCCCGCAGCGGCGTTGCGCGGATTGGCGAACTGGCGCGCCTTGGCGGGGTCCGCCGCCTCGGCGAGCAGGCGCGCGTTGAGCGCGGCGAAATCGGACTTGGCCATGTAGACCTCGCCGCGGATTTCGAAGAGCTCGGGCGCTTCACACGTGAGCGATTGGGGAATCTCCCCGATCGTCCGCGCGTTGGGCGTGACATCCTCGCCCGTCGCACCGTCCCCCCGCGTCGCGGCAAGCACTAGCCGCCCGCGCTCGTAGCGCAGCGAGCACGACAGGCCGTCGATCTTGGGCTCCGCGGTAAGCGCGACGGGCTCGTCGTCGGCGAGCCTGAGATAGCGCCGCACGCGCGCGATAAACTCGGCGACCTCGCCCTCGGCGAAAGCGTTATCGAGGCTGAGCATGGGCAGCGCATGCGCGACCTTGGCGAGATGCCCCGGAGGCGCCGCGCCCACCTGACGCGAAGGGCTGTCGGCGCGGACGAGATGCGGGAAGGCGTCCTCGAGCTCGGCGTTGCGCCGGAGGAGCGCGTCATAGTCCGCATCCGAAATCTCGGGCGCGTCCGCGCCATGATAGAGCGCATTGTGCCGCGCGATCTCTGCGGCGAGATGCGCGAGTTCCATGACAGCTTTGGATTCGGAAGCTCCGGCTTCCTCGGTAGTGTTCAGCGGAGCGTTCAATGCCGAACTAGCTCGTCGCCTTTGAGCGGAGCGCGGTCCGGGACACGATCGCGAATCTGGCGCGAGACATGTCTGTCCGTTCGCGCGTTGCGCCTTTTGGTTATCGGTTTGTCTCGCGCCATCGTACGCTTCCCCTGCCCGCCTATGCCGCGTCGATCAAGCGGCCTGCCTGCGCGCGCGCCTCATCCGTAGTCTCCGCTCCCGAGAGCATCCGCGCGATTTCCTCCCTGCGTTCCTCCGCATCGAGCCGATGCACCCCCGTGCGCGTCACCATTCCGTCGCCGCTCTTTCCGATCCGCCACTGGCTCGTCGCGCGCGCGGCGACCTGGGGGCTGTGGGTGACGACGAGGATCTGCGCCCCGTTCGCGAGCCGCGCGAGTCGTTCGCCGACCGCGCTCGCGACCGCGCCGCCGACTCCGCGGTCTATCTCGTCGAAGATCATCGTCGTCGCTCCGCCGCTCTCGGCCAGTGCGACCTTCAGCGCCAGGATGAATCGGGAAAGCTCGCCGCCGCTTGCGATCCGGGTCAGCGGCGCGAAGGGCGCGCCCGGATTGGTCGAGACCTCGAATTCGACCCGGTCGCGGCCTCGAGCGCTCCATTGGCCCTCGGCGAGCGGCTCGACGACAGTCCGGAATTGCGCGGCGTCGAGCCGAAGCGGGGCGAGCTCGACTGCGACGGCCTGGTCGAGCCGTTCGGCTGCAGAGGTGCGTTTCACGCTGAGTTGCACGGCAGCCGATTCATAGGCCGCACGCCGGTTGGCAACCTTCGTCTCCAGCGCCGCGCGACCGGTCTCCCCGGCCTCCACGGCGGCGAGCCGAGGGGCAAGCTCCTCGGCTCGCCGCCTTG
>JACMKH010000342.1 GCA_014380205.1 Sphingomonadaceae bacterium | reverse complement strand
GGCGACGTGGGCATGGCGCTGGCGCGTGCGAGAGCGCGCCTCGTCGAGGCGGGGTTCGGCCCAATCGATTATGTCGTGCTGTGCGACGCCCAAACGCTCGCGCCGCTCGACCGCCTCGCTTCCCCCGCGCGCATCCTCGCGGCGGCGCGGATCGGGCGGACGCGGCTGATCGACAATATGGCGGTCCCGCCGGCCGGCTGAAAAATCGACATCGCCGTTAACCAATTGTTTGCCATGCCCGGCCGAATGTGTCGCCGTCGGAACGACACAGGGGGACAGGGGTCATGGGGCAGAGCCTGAGGAGCGCCAATTTTCTCATCGAAAGCCGGCTGCGCGACGCGGCCAAGGGGCGGGTCAATGCCTATTACGAGCTCGGCATCGCTTACTCTTCGGGGAGCGGCGGCGTGGGCATCGATCTGATCGAGGCGCACAAATGGTTCAACTTGGCCGCGGTCAACGGCGTCGGGCGCGCGCAGCAATGCCGCGCCGAGATCGCCGAAGAGATGACCGCGCGCGAGATCGCCGAGGCGCAGAAGGCCGCGCGGGCGTGGCTCGGCGGGATGGAGCGGCGCGCGGCGTAGTTCGCGGCCCCCGCAAGCCCGTCATCCTGAACTTGTTTCAGGATCCATTGGCTCTGCATCGCCTGTTCGCGCAACGCTTGCGCTCATCGATGCTGAAACAAGTTGGGGTTTATCCCCTTCGCATACGTGAATCGGCATGGGGGCCCATGCTACCTTAGGCCGTGTCCTCGTTCCAGCCCGACTTTGACAGGGCGCAAGGCTCTGCGATATCCCCTTTCGCTGAGGGGAACAATCAATGCGCCACGAGACGCCGTTCAGTGTCCGGTATCTTACCGATGACACCGTTCCCATCCGAGATATCATCGAAAGCCTTCAAGGCGTCGAGTCGGTCCTTGGAGAGGTTTCGCGGTTGCTGCCGTCGCTCGTCGATGGGCTCAAGGTCGAGCGCATCGAGGTGCGGGTGCGAGAGATCGCCCAAGAGAGCCCGCTTCGCGAAATCTACTTGGTCGCGCTGTTCCTCGCCTTCCAGAAAGACCTGGAGCAGGAGGTGACGGAGCAGATCACCGCGTTGACCGGCTGGCAGGTCCCCGAAAGCATGGACACCATCGTCACGGTCTTGGCGCTCGTTATCGTGTTCTATGGGGTTGGCGCGATCAAGTCATTGGTGCTGGGCAAGGCCGATGATGGTCCTTCAGAGCGCCAGCTCAACGGCCTCATCGAAGAGCTATCGAACGTCACTGGAAAGACGCAGCGCCAGATACGGCAGCTGCTAGAAAACCGCTACCGGGATCGCACGCTTTGGAAACGCTTGGCTAATGCTACATCGCGCTTCTTCCTTCCGAGCAAGCGGCAGGATAGCGCGCCCATAGAGGTAAATCAGCGCCGGATTGAACGTGAGACAGTGCGCGATGTGCCCGCCGATTATCTGGTGGAGCATGAGGCGGACGTGAAGCCGTCTCGCGATTTCTTTGATGCGACGCTGGAACTCCATGCGCAGGATCGCGACCATGCCGGCAGAGGGTGGGCAGCGATCCCTAGAGGGATCAACGATCAGCGGCTACGGCTGAAACTGATGCCCGAGGTGAGTGCCGTCGAGCTCTGGGGGAACGATATCGTTCGCGGTGACATCACCGTGCTGTATGAGCGCGTAGGCTTGGAAATGGTCCCGAGGGAGATACACCTTCATCGGGTTACGGGAACGGGATAGAAGGTGCCCGCGTTCAAAGAGGGTCGCGGAAAAGGCGTGACCAAGGCCCACTCCTTAGAAGAATAGTTCTGAAACAATGGCAACAAAAAAAGGGGATAAAACGGCGGATCGCCCGTTTCCGGGGTCGCTGACGCGGGCCCAGGTAACTCGGTTGGTCGCTCTTTTCGAGGAAAGGTTTGGCGAGCGCAAATGTGAGATGTGTGGATCTGAGGATTGGATTCTTAATCAGCACCTCGTCTCCCCTCTTATTCTTTATATTGACGACGAAAACCAAGAAGCACCGACACTTGGAGCCTATATTCCTTCCGCAATTATTATCTGCGATAATTGCGGGTATTCCAAGATTTTCGCGCTTGAAGGTCTTGGATTTTCGATTGAGCAGGATGAGGGGGCGTGACTGAGCGAGGGCGGTTTTTGGTTTCTGAGGGAGCACAGGTCGTCACGGTGACTCTTCCCCCAGAGGCGGTTTGTCACTACATCACAGATGCGGAATTAGACGGATTGGGAGAGATGAAAAAAGAGCCGGTGATGGAGATATGCCTGTGCGCCATCGGGGCGTTCTTAGGTTCCTTGGTTCCTGCGATTCAGCAGTTGGGCAAGCTGGGGGATAGGGCCAACCCGCTGGACGGGGTTGGATTCGCAACCCTTGTGGTTGCGGTTAGCGCCCTCGCTATTGCAGCGGTCACTGGCTGGCTATCATATCGAAGGCGCGGAACCCATCGCGACCTTGTGACCACAATTCGTGCACGTCCCAAAATGCCTGTGAGCCTAGTCCATGACCAATCTGCGTGAAGCCCGTCAGCAGGGCAAGCTAGACCAGTTCATCAAGGAACGTTCCGGCGACCCAAAGGGCGACGCCGACGCTTTCAAACGCGCGGTTCGCTCAATGGCCCGAACGTCGAAAGAAGCTCCGGAAGCATTGTCTCGGCGCGCGAGCGGCGGTTGAAGCGGTATTCCGCTTCCTTCGCATATTTCCAGAGGTGCTTCCCGGAAACGTGAATGTGCGTCCCGTTGATCGAGCGTTTGAGCTGCGCCCAGAAACCTTCCATCGCGTTCACGCCCGCGCCCGTTTCGCGGCAGTGATATTGCCCAGCCTTGTGATTGACCGTGCGGTGATCGAAGCCGCAACCGTCTAACTGGCGATAGCTGCCAAACTCGTCTGTGCAGACCGTAGAGCCCGGAAGCACCGTCGAGTGGATAACGCCTAGCATCGGCTCGCGACGGCGGCTCTTGACGACCTTAGTGACGACCTCGCCTTCGCGCTCCATCATGCCGACGACGCACGTTTTGTTGCCCTTGTATCCGGAACCCTTGCCCTTGATCGAACCGCCGATCAGCGTTTCGTCAATCTCGACTACCGCGCCGGGGCCGCCGATCGGCGCGTCGCCGTCCACCATTGCCATATGCTCGCGAATGAGCCCGGCCATGCGCCACGCCGTTTTGTATGTGACGCCTAGCTGGCGCTCCAATTCCTTCGCCGCGACGCCGTTGCGCGTGGTGGTGAACAGGAAAATCGCGTAGAACCACATTTGCAGCGACGTGCGCGTTTGCTGGAACGGCGTTCCGACCGTGGGATGGAGATGATGGCCGCACCACTGGCAGGAATAGGCCCGCTCGGCTTGGATACGATACCAGCGCGACGGGCGCTCGCACGATGGGCAGGGAAAGCCCTGTCCGAAGCGGATTTCAAAGAGGTGGTTCAGACACGCCTCATCGTCCGGGAACTGGCGGAAAAAGGCGGCTACGGTGTTGGGCTTCCTGTTCATACCCCATCATATAGGGCATCTCGTTACGTATGGCAAGGGGATAATTCCCAAACAAGTTCAGCATGACGACCGAAGGAACGCTGGCCTCAGGGCTGCGTCGGTGTTGGCGTCTCTGCTGCCGTTCCCTCGGGCATCCCGTCCCGATATCTAGCGAACCACGCCAGAATCGCCGCCGCCTTGGCCGCGCTCTGCGAGGGACGCGCGGCGATGCTGCCGTGGCTCGCGCCGGGCACTTTGACGAGCGCGGTGGGGATACCGCGCAGCTGGAGCGCGGCATAATATTGTTCGGACTCGCTGACGGGAGTACGGTAATCCTCGGCGCCGACCACGACGAGCGTCGGCGTCTGGACGTTGCCGACGAGCGACAGCGGCGAGCGCGCCCAGAACGCCTCATGCGCCTCCCACGGCATCGCGCCGAACCAGTAGCGCGAGAAGAAGGCCGGATTGTCGGCGGTGAGCGCGAAGCTGGACCAGTCGATCACGGGCTTTTGCGTCGCGGCCGCCTGGAAGCGGTTGGTGCGGCCGACGATCCACGCGGTGAGCACGCCGCCCCCCGAGCCGCCCGTGACATAGAGATGGTCGGGATCGGCGATGCCCTGCGCGATCACCGCGTCGACCGCGCTCATCAGATCGTCATAGTCGTTGCCCGGATAGGCGTGGTGGATGAAGTTGGCGAAGGTGGCGCCGTAGGAGGTTGAGCCGCGCGGATTGACCGAGAGCACGGCGTTGCCCGCAGCGGCGTAAAGCTGGTTGTCGGTCGAGAAATGCGGGCCATAGGCCGCGAATGGTCCGCCGTGGATCTCGAGGATGAGGGGGACGCGCGTTCCTTCGACATAGTCGGGCGGCAACGTCAGCCACGCCTCAATCGCGCGCCCGTCGTGCGACGAGGGCGTCTCGATCCGGCGGACCTCGCCGAGCACCTTGGGCCCAAGCAAATCCTCGTTGAGCCGCGTCAGCTGCCTTCGGTTGCCGCCGCGCACCATCACCACCTCGGCGGGGCGCGTCGCGCTCCCGCTGGTGATCGCGAGCGTCCCGTCGCGCGCGACGCTGAAGCTCCCGCCCGTGTAGGGCCGGTCGAGCTCGGAGCCGCTCAGCCCCTCCGCGACGATCCGCACCGCGCCGTCGAGCCCGACGCGCGAGACGCGCGTCTCGCCAAGATCGTCATAGGAGACATAGACCGAGCGGTTGTCCGCCGACCATTCAAGCGAATCGACGCTTCGATCGAGCGAGGGGGTCAGCGAGCGGCGGTCCGAGCCGTCTCGGTTCATCACGTAAAGCTCGACATTCTGATAGCCGAGCTCCTGGTCGTCGAAGCCGATGAAGGCGATGCGGCTGCCGTCGGGCGAGACCGCGGGGGCGGCGTCGGGACCATTGCGATCGGTCAGCGCGGTGAGCCCGCCGCTCGCCATGTCGAGCGCATAAACCTCGCTCTCGACCGGATCGCGCTCCCAGTCGGGGGCGCGGTTGGCGCTGAACACGAGGCTCGCCCCGTCGGCGGTCCACGAGATCGGGCCGCCGTGGTTGAGCGATCCGAAGGTCAGCTGGCGCGGCGCGCCGCCCTCGGCGGGGACGACGAACAGCTGCTCATAGCCCGCGCGCAGATAGCCCGCGCCGTCGGCGCGATAGGTCACCGCCGAGATGATCTCAAGCGGCTCGGCCCATTGCGCGCCCTCGGGGCGCGACATCGGATCGCCGAGCTTGAGCCCCTCGTCGGGGATGAACATTGCATAGGCGATCTGGCGGCCGTCCGGCGACCACTCCATCCCGTTGGGCGAATCGGGAAGGCCAGTGATCCGCGCGGTCTGACCGCTCGCCATCCAGCGGACGTAGAGCTGCGCGGCGTCGCCTTCCGCTGTCGAGACATAGGCGAGCCGGTCGCCGGTCGGCGACCAGCGCGGCTGGAAGTGCGATCCCGGCCCCGCGACCAGCGGCTGCTGCTCGCCCGAGCGCGTGTCGATCAGCCAGATGGTCGGGCGGAAGCGGTCGGTCATGATGTCGCCCGAGCGGCGGACATAGGCGATCCAGCGCCCGTCGGGGCTGATCTGGGGATCGGCGGCGACCTCGAGCCCAAACAGGTCGCGTCCGGTAAAATGGCGTTCGGGGCCGGTGGCGGGGACGGCGAGCGCGGTGGTGGCGGCGGTGGCGAGGAGCAGGGCGGCGGCGAGGTGCTTTAGCATGGGGCGGGCCTTGGGTTCGCGTGACGATGCGGAGCGCCTTAGCCAATCCTCGCCGGGACGGGGAGCGCCTATCTGCGGAACGGGCCCATTTCGTCGAGCAGCGCGATCTCGCGTTCGACCGACCGGCGCTCGCCCTCAAGATAGTCCGCGACCGCCCGCCTGAAGCCGTGATCGGGGATGAAATGGGCCGACCAGGTCGCGACCGGGCGATAGCCGCGCGCGAGCTTGTGCGCGCCCTGCGCGCCGGCCTCGACGCGCGAAAGGCCGCGCGTGATCGCGGCCTCGATCGCCTGATAGTAGCAGAGCTCGAAATGGAGGAACGGGACCTCCTCCACGCATCCCCAGTAGCGGCCGTAGAGCGCGTCGCGGCCGATGACGTTGAGCGCGCCCGCGATGGGCCGGCCGTCGCGATGCGCGAGGAACAGCAGCGTCTGGTCCGCCATCCGCTCGCCGAGCAGCGAGAAGAAGCGCCGCGTGAGATAGGGCCGCCCCCATTTGCGCGCGCCGGTGTCCTGGTAGAATTCCCAGAATATGTTCCAATGCGCCTCGGTCAGCGCCGCGCCCGTGACGTGCTCGATCGTCAGGCCCTCAAGCGCGCGCTTGCGCTCCCTGCGGATCGCCTTGCGCTTGCGCGACGAGAGCGTGGCGAGGAAATCGTCGAAGCCCGCATAGCCCTGGTTGGTCCAGTGGAACTGGCTGCCCTCGCGGATCAGCCAGCCCGCGCGTTCGAACACCGCGACCTCCTCGGGGGCGATGAAGGTCGCGTGCGCCGAAGAGAGGCCGTTGTTGACCGTGACCGCCTCGATCGCGGCGATCAGCGGCGCGGCGAGCGCCGGATCGCGCGTCAGCAGCCGCCGTCCCGGCACGGGCGTGAATGGGGCGGCAATCTGGAGCTTGGGATAATATCGCCCCCCCGCCCGCTCCCACGCGTCCGCCCAGGCGTGGTCGAAGACATATTCGCCCTGGCTGTGGCTCTTGGCGTAGGCGGGCGCGCAGGCGGCGAGCTCGCCATCGGCGCCGTCCATTGCGATAGGCACGGGCTGCCATCCCGCCCGCGTCGAGACGCTGCCCGAATCCTCGAGGATCGAAAGGAAGGCATGGCTCGTGAAGGGATTGCCGTCGCCAGCGCACGCATTCCATTGCGCGGCGTCGAGCGCGCCGACGCCGCTAGCGATCCGCGCGAGGATCGGCTCGGGATCGCCCTCGCTCATGCCGGTTCGTAAATGATCTGGTCGGCGTGGTCGCGCGCCGTCGCGACCTGCGCGGGGGTGCGCACCGTCCAGGTCAGCACGGGCATGCCTTCGGCGCGCAGCGGCGCGGCGAACGCCGAGGGCAGGTCGCGAATGTCATAGGCGAGGAAATGCGGCCGCGCGCGAAACACCGAGAGCGAGCGCGACATGGGCCCCTTGAGCCGCTCGATGACGCTGCCTTCGCCGCGCTCGCTGACGACCAGCCCGCGCACGACGTCGGGCGCGTTGAGCGCGAACCAACGGCCCACCTCGGGGTTGAACGACATCACCGCAGCCTCGCCGGCATAGTCCGCGAGCGCTTGGGCGACCGATCGGCAAATCTTGTTGACCCGCGTGCCTCTGACCTTGATCTCGATCAGCAGAGGCGCGCGACGGTCAAGCAGGGCGAGCATCTCGGCGAGCGTCGGCACGGTTTCGTCGCAGCCGGCGAGCTTGGTTTCGCCGAGCTCCGCCGCCTTCTTGCCGCCGATCGAGCCCTTCGCTCCCGTCAGCCGCTTTAGCCGGTAATCGTGGAACACCATCGCGACGCCGTCGTCGCTCACCACGACATCGCATTCGATGCCATGCCCGGCCGCGACGGCCGCCTCCCATGAGGCGCGGGAATTCTCGATGATGGTTTCGCTGTGCAGTCCGCGATGCGCGAAGGGGGCGCGCGTCAGAAAGCCGAGATCCGCCATCGCCGGAACTGTCAGAACGGGTTGGCCTGCGTCGACACGTTGGCCGAGGTGTCGCGAATTGCGACGATCGCATCGATCTCGACCGCGACGCCGAGCGGCAGCACGGGCACGCCGACCGCGCTGCGCGCGTGCCGCCCGGCCTCGCCGAACACCTCCTGCATCAGCTCGGAGGCGCCGTTGGCGACCTTGGCCTGCTCAGTGAACTTGGCGTCCGAATTGACGAACACGCCGAGCCGGACGATCCGCTCGACCCGATCGAGATCGCCGAGCGCGCCCTTGATCTGGGCAAGCAGCATCAGCGCGCAGGCGCGCGCGGCGCGCTGGCCGTAAGCGATGTCGCGGTCCTCGCCGAGCCGGCCGAGCATCAGCTCGCCGTTCTCAAAGGGAAGCTGGCCCGAAAGATAGAGGAGCCCGCCGTGCTCGACCGCGGGGACATAGGCCGCGACGGGCGCGGCCGCCTTGGGCAGGCTGAGCCCGAGCGTCGCGATCCGGTCCTCGGCGCTTTGGGTCTCGGTGATTTCGTCAGTCATCGGGCGCTTCTCCATCGGTGAACCTGCCGATAATCCAGTCGGCTGCCGCTGGCCAGTCGTCGATCCGCGCGTGCGCGTCCTCGGCGGGAGGGACGCGATCGGCGATGCGCGGCTCGGCGATCATTTGCAGCCGCCAGACGGAGGGCGCGCGCTTCGCCACCGAACGGTGATGGATCCACAGATCGTCGACGAACACCCCGACGGCGGGTGCGAACTCCTCGACCAACGCGGCTACCTTCTCGCCCTTGCCCCCCTGGTTGGTGCGCACCGGATGATCGATCCCGAAGGCCGCGAGCTGCGCGATCCGCGCCGCGCCGAAATGATCCTCGAGGTTGGTGAGGATCACGACATCGGCGTGCTCCGAGATTCGCACCAGCGCCTCGCTCGCGCCGGGGACGGGCGTCTGGCGCGCCATCTCGGTCTCGAAGAAGGCGTTGAGCAGCGGCCAGGCCTCGTCGCGCGCGACCGCCGCGCCGGTCTCGCGGTGCTTGAGCGCGAGCGAATAATCCTCGCTCTCAAAATCGAAATCGATGCCGTGCGCTTCGTCGAGCCACTCGCCGAAATGGCCGACCATGTGGAGCAGCACCTCGTCGCAATCGCAGATCAGCAGCGGTCGGCTCAAGGCGTTAGCACCTGCCTCGCCGCGACCAGATCGGCGGGGCCGCGCCCGATCGCGTCGGCGCAGGCGATGAGATCGGGCTCATGCGCCTCGAGGAAGCCGAGCACCGCGCCAAGCAGCGCGGGCTGCTCGATCCGCGTCCGCAGATCGAGCGGGGTCAGCCCGGTGAGCGCGATCAGCCGCTCGGCGCGCGCGGGATCGTCGAGCGTCCATCCGAGCGCGTCGAGCGCGACCTCCATCGCGCGGTTTGTATCCTCATCGGTCATGGCGTAGGTCGGTCGGCTCAGGGGGTGAGGGTCGCGCATGGCGAAGAAGGCGCTCGTTGTCGAGGACAACGAACTCAACTGCAAGCTGTTCTGCGACCTGCTGCGCGCGCACGACTGGCACGCCGAGCCCGTGCTCGACGGGCGCGAGGCGGTCGGCAGGGCGCGTGCGCTCGGGCCCGATCTCATCATCATGGACATCCAGATGCCGCACGTCAGCGGGCTCGACCTGATCGAGGAGCTCAAGCGCGACGCCGAGATGGCGATGATCCCGATCATGGCGGTCACCGCCTACGCCGCGAAGGGCGACGAGGAGCGCATCCGCGGCGCGGGCGCCGAGGGCTATGTCTCCAAGCCGATCTCGGTCGCGCGCTTCATGCAGGAGGTCGACGCGCTGGCGTGAGCGCGGCGCGCCGAATTGTGACGTGGATCACACAAGCCGTTGTTTCGGGCTTGTAACCGGCCGGTCGCAAGGGTAATAGCCCCATGTCCCGGGTCGCGAAGCCGGGAGATGACAGATGACCCACTCGCCATGTAGCGCGGTACGACTCGTAAAGAGCGCGCGCGGCGATCCATCGGAATTCAGCTGACAGGATACCCGTGCGTAAGCGCGGCGATTTGTCGTGCCCGCTCGCCGGGCGGACGATGCCGCGGTCCCTCTGAACGAACCCACAGGAGAATCTCACATGGCTACCCCAGTCGAATGGCTCGGCAATTTCCAGGTCAACACCGGAGGCGCCGCGACCGGCTCGCAGTCCGACCCGCACATCACTGGCCTTTCCAACGGCAACATCCTCGTCTCCTGGACCGAGGCGGCCGACGGCGCGATCGGCACAAGCGCCGGCACCGACATCGTCGGCCAGCTCTATGACTCCGAGGGCAACGCGATCGGGACGGCGTTTCAGATCAACAGCTTCCGCGCGGTTGACGACGAGGGGGATTTCGATATCGCCGCGACCAGCGACGGCGGCTGGGTGATGGTGTATATCGACAACGATATTTCGGCCGTCGATCAAACCGAGGTGATTTGGGAACGGTTCAACGCTTCGGGCAGTTCGATCAACAGCGCCTCGCTCGCCCTCGAGAACGTCGCCGCCGATTTCCTCGCCAATCCCCAGGTCACGGTCAACCTGACCACCAATCAATCGTTCGTGAGCTATACCGACGACGTCGGGACGGACACCGATATCAATGCACGAACGGTAAGCTCGGCGGGCGTGCTCGGCGCCGAGTTCGCCGCCGCGCAGAACACGGCCGACTTCGATCGCAATGGCGATTCCGCCGTGCTTTCCAATGGCAATTTCGTCACGGCCTATGAGGAGGACGACGCTGGCACGACGAGCATCGAGTTCAAGATCGTGACGAGCGCCGGAGCGAACGTAAGCAACGTCAACGTCTCGGCGCCCGGCAGCGCGCCCCAGGTCGCCTCGCTAGCGGGGGGCGGCTTCGTCGTCGCATGGACCGACGCCAACGATATTTTCTACCGCATCTACGACAACGCCGGCGCGGCGGTCACCGCCGTACTCACGGCCGCCTCGGGCGCTGACTTGCAGAACGAGCCCGCCGTCGTCGCGCTCGCCGATGGGGGATTCGTGATCTCTTGGGATGACGACACCGATCTGCATGTCGAGGCGCGGCGCTTCACGGCGGCGGGCGTGGGCGACGGCGGCCAGTTCACGATTCAGGTGACCGACGGCGTCTCGCCCGCGCTCGGCCTCACCGCCGACGGCCGCATCCTTTCGGTGATGGACGATGTCGCCGGCAACACCGAGATCTTCGCCGCGATCTGGGATCCGCGCGGCGCGACGGTCAACGCGACCGATTACAACAATGTCAGCACCAACTTCCTGTCTACATCGGTGGTCACCGGCGGCCCCGGCGCTACGACGCTAAACGGCAATAGTCTCATCGGCGTCACGCTGCTGGGCCAGGCCGGCAACGACACGATCGTCGGCGGTTCCAACAACCAGACGATCCGCGGCGGCGGCGGCAATGATTCGATCGCCGGCGGCAATGGTTTCGTCCCGACCTCAACCGTCGCCGACAATATCGATGGCGGATCGGGTGCCGACACGATCGTCGCGGCAGGCGGCGCCGACACGATCGTCGGCGGTTCGGGCGACGACTCGGTCGACGGCGGCGACGGTGACGACTTCATCGACGGCGGGACCAACTTCGACATCTTGCTCGGCGGCCTCGGCAACGACACGATCTTCGCCGACGCCGCGCTGACCTCGATCGTCGGCGACAGCATCATCGGCGCGGGCGGCGATGATTCGCTGACCGGGGCGACGGCGAACGACACGCTGCAGGGCGGCTCCGGGTTCGACGTGATGAGCGGCCGCGAAGGCGACGATCTGATGTTGGGCGCGGGCGAGGACGACACGCTCGACGGCGGCATCGGCTTTGACTCGCTCGACGGCGGCAACGGCAATGATTCGCTGACTGGCGGCGGCGGCAGCGACACGCTCCAGGGCGGCGGCGACGCCGACACGCTCAACGGCGGCGGCGCGATCGACTTCGCCGACTATAGCGCCGCCTCGGCCAAGGTGATCGCCGATCTCAAGACGCCGGGCAACAACACCAACTCGGCTCTCGGCGATGTCTATGTCAGCATCGAGAATCTGCGCGGCACCGCGCTGAGAGACAAGCTCGCCGGCGACGATGACGCCAACCGGCTCGAGGGCCTCGCCGAGAACGACCAGCTCAACGGGCGCGGCGGTAACGACACCTTAGTCGGCGGCCAGGGCAAGGACCGGCTGAAGGGCGGCGAAGATGCCGACCAGTTCGTGCTCGACGATATCTCGCTCAAGGACAAGATCATCGATTTCGAGAGCGGCATCGACGAGATCGCGCTCGACGGCGGCGTGTTCGGGTTGCCCGCGGGCGCGCTCAGTCCCAGCGCCTTCGTCATTGGCACGCAGGCGGGCGACGCCAACGACCGCATCATCTACGACGCGATCAAGGGCAAGCTCTACTTCGACGCCGACGGCAGTGGCGGCGGGGCAAAGGTGCTCATCGCCACGCTCGGCGGCGATCCCAGCCTCGACGCCAACGACTTCATCGTGATCTGACGGTGGGAGGGAGGCGGGCGGCCCCGACGGGCCGTCCGCTACCCGCGCCGCTTGTCAGGCAGGCGACGAGCAAGTAGAACGACTTTCATCCCCGGGTCGCGAAGCCGGGAGATGACGGATGATCAAGTCACCAGCCGCGCGGCAAGACTCGATACAGAGTCCGCCCGGCCATCCTCTGGAAGACCCATGACTCAACGTTTCCCGTGCGTAAGCGCGGCGATTCGTCGCGCCCGGTGGACGGGCCGGCGGCGCCGCGGTCCCTCTGAATGAACCCATAGGAGAACATCACATGGCTACCCCAGTCGAATGGCTCGGCAATTTCCAGGCCAACACCGGAACCGCCGCGACCGGCACTCAGTCCGATCCGCACATCATCGGCCTCGCCAACGGCAACATCCTCGTCGCATGGACGGAGAGCGCCGACGGCGCCGTGGGCACGACCAACGGTGCCGACATCATCGGCAAGATCTACGACTCCGAGGGCAACGTCATCCGCGATTCCTATCGGCTCAATTCCAACCGGACCGCCGATGACGAGACCGACTTCGATATCGCCGCGACCAACGACGGCGGTTTCGTCATGGTCTATGTCGACGACGACATTTCGGACGTGAACCAGACCACGGTGATCTGGGAGCGGTTCGACTCGAACGGCGACCAGAGCGACGTGGTGGTGGTCGCCGACGAGCTCGTCGCGGCCGACGATCTCTCCAATCCACAGGTCGCGGTCGATCTCGTCACCAATCTATCGTTCATCACCTACACGGACGATGTCGGCGCCGACGTCGACATCAGCGGCAATACCGTGACCGACGCCGGCGTGCTGGGAACCGAGTTCGCCGCGGCGCAGAACAGCGCCGAGTTCGATCGCAACGGCGATGTCGCGGTGCTTTCGAACGGCAATTTCGTCTCGGTCTACGAGGAGGACGACGCGGGCACGACGAGCATCGAGGCCATGATCATGACGAGCGCGGGCGCGGTCGTCACGGCGGCGTTCACCGTCACGGCCGGCACGGCCTCGACCCCGAAGGTCGCCTCGCTCGCGGGCGGCGGCTTCGTCGTGGTCTGGAATACGGCGAACGACATTCTGTATCAGGTTTTCGACAACGCGGGCGTGGCCGTCACCGGCGACCTCACCGCCGCCTCGGGCGCGGACCTGCAGAACGAGCCCGACGTCGTTGCGCTCGTCGATGGCGGATTCGTCATCTCGTGGGACGACGACACCGACCTGCACACCGAGGCGGCGCGCTTCACGGCGGCGGGCGTCCTCGATGGGGGCCAGTTCACGATCCAGGCCACCGACGGCACGTCGCCTGACCTCGGTCTCACCGCCGACGGCCGCATACTTTCGGTGTCGCGCGATCTGGGCGGCGCAGGACAGGACATTTTCGCTTCGATCTGGGATCCACGGGGGGCGATCGTCAACGCGGGGGATTACGACAACAGCTCGCGCAACTTCCTGCAGACCTTCGTCATCACCGGCGGCCCCGGCGCCACCACGATCAACGGCGATGGCTCGGACGAGACGCTGCTTGGCCAGGGCGGCAACGACACGGTCAACGGCGGTAGCGGCACGGACAGCATCCGCGGCGGCGGAGGCGCGGACGTGCTGCTTGGCGGCTTTGAAGTGGACAACGTCGACGGCGGCGGCGGCAACGACACCATCCGGGTGCTCGACGGCCAGTTCGGCGACAACGCCGACGGCGGCCTGGGCACCGACACGCTCGATCTCAGCAATGTGCTCGCCGGCGGCGGGGAGGAGGCCAACATCGATCTTGGCGCGGGAACCTGGACGTCGACATTCCACACCAGCTCGACGATCACGGGCATCGAGGTCGTGCTCGGAACCCAGGGCAACGACACGCTCAAGGGCAACAACAGCGGCGGAGTCACGCTCGATGGCGGACTTGGGGATGACCGGATCGACGGCACGCTCAATGGTCAGGTGTTGCTCGGCGGCGATGGCGCGGACACGATCTTCGCGTCCGAGTTGGTGGCTACCGGGGTCGGAGACAGTATCGACGGCGGCTTCGGCGCTGATTCGTTAGTCGGCGGCGGGGGCGACGACACGATCGTCGGCGGCAGCGGCAGTGACGTCGTCGATGCGGGCGACGGCAACGATTCGGTGGACGGCGGCTTTGACGGCGATACGCTGCTCGGCGGTCTCGGCAATGACACGATCTTCGCGCATGCGGGGCTCACCTCGGTCATCGCCGACAGCATCATCGGCGCGGGCGGCGACGATTCGCTGACAGGGGCGACGGCGAACGACACGCTGCAGGGCGGCTCCGGGTTCGACGTGCTGAGCGGCCGCGAAGGCGACGATCTGATGTTGGGCGCGGGCGATGACGACACGCTCGACGGCGGCATCGGCTTCGATTCGCTCGACGGCGGCAACGGCAATGATTCGCTGACTGGCGGCGGCGGCAGCGACACGCTCCAGGGCGGCGGCGACGCCGACACGCTCAACGGCGGCGGCGCGATCGACTTCGCCGACTATAGCGCGGCCTCGGCCAAGGTGATCGCCGATCTCAAGAGTCCGAGCAACAACACCAACTCGGCGCTCGGCGATGTCTATGTCAGCATCGAGAATCTGCGCGGCACCGCGCTGAGGGACAAGCTCGCGGGCGACGATGAGGCGAACCGCCTTGAGGGCCTCGCCGAGAACGACCAGCTCAACGGCCGCGACGGCGCCGACACGCTGGTCGGCGGCGGGGGCAAGGATCGCCTCAAGGGCGGCGAGGACGCCGACCAGTTCGTGCTCAACGATCTTTCGCTCAAGGACAAGATACTCGACTTCGAGAGCGGCATCGACGAGATCGCGCTCGACGGCGGTGTGTTCGGGCTGGCCCCCGGCGCGCTCGATCCCAACGTCTTCGTCATCGGCACGGCCGCGGGCGACGCCAACGATCGGATCATCTACGACGCGATCAAGGGCAAGCTCTACTTCGACGCCGACGGCACCGGCGCCGGGGCCCAGGTGCGCATCGCAAACCTTTCCGGCGACCCCAGCCTCGCCGCCAGCGACTTCATCGTGATCTGACGCGGGAGGGAGGCGGACGGTCCGACGGGGCCGTCCGCTGCCCGCGCCGCTTGTCAGGCAGGCGACGAGCAAGTAGAACGACTTTCATACCCGGGTCGCGAAGCCGGGAGACGACAGATGACCCATTCGTCATGCCGCGCGGCAAGGCTCGCAAAGAGCGCCCGCGGCGAGCCATCGGAATTCAGCCGACAGGATACCCGTGCGTAAGCGCGGCGATTTGTTGCGCCCGATGGCCGGGCCGACACCGCCGCATTCCCTCTGAACGAACCCACAGGAGAACACGACATGGCCACCCCAGTTGAATGGCTCGGCAATTTCCAGGTTAACACCGGCGGCGCCGCGACCGGCACGCAGAGCGACCCGCACATCACCGGCCTCGCCAACGGCAACATCCTCGTCGCCTGGACCGAATCGGCCGACGGCACGATCGGAACTTCGCCCGGGACCGACATCGTCGGCCAGCTTTATGACTCCGAGGGCAATGCGATCGGGACGGCGTTCCAGATCAACAGTGCCTTGAACGTCGACGATGAAGGCGATTTCGACATCGCCGCGACAAACGACGGCGGCTGGGTGATGGTCTATATCGACAACGATATTTCGGACGTCAATCAGACCAGCGTGATTTGGGAACGATATGATTCAACCGGCGCGCCGACCGACTTCGCCACCTTGGCCGACGAGCTCGTCGCCGCCGACTTCCTTGCCAACCCCCAGGTCGCGGTCGACCTCACCAACAATCTTTCGTTTGTCACCTACACCGACGACGTCGGCACGGACACCGATATCAACGGCAGGACCGTGGACGATGCGGGCGCGGTCAGCGCCGAGTTCGCCGCCGCGCAGAACAGCACGGACTTCGACCGCAATGGCGATGTCGCGGTGCTCTCCAACGGCAATTTCGTCTCGGTCTTCGAGGAGGATGACACCGCCACGACTGGCTTTGTCAGCATCGAGTTCCGGATCATGACCAGCGCGGGCGCGATTGTGACCTCGCTCACGGTGGACAGCGGTAGCGCGGGCAGCGCCAATAGCCCCAAGGTCGCCTCGCTAGCGGGCGGCGGATTCGTCGTGGTGTGGAATGAAAACGATGACGTCTTCTACCGCGTATTCGACAATGCCGGCGCGCAGACGGTTGCGACGACCGCGGCGGCCTCGGGCGCCGACCTGCAGAACGAGGCGGATGTCGTCGCGCTCGCCGACGGCGGCTTCGTCATCTCCTGGGATGACGACACCGATCTCCATACCGAAGCCCGGCGCTTCACGGCCGCGGGCGTGGGCGACGGCGTCCAGTTCACGATTCAGGCGAACGACGGTACCAGCCCCGCTCTCGGCCTCACCGCCGACGGCCGCATCCTCTCCGTCGCGGACGATATTGGCGGGAACGGGGAGCTTTTCGCCTCGATCTGGGATCCGCGCGGCGCGACGATCAACGCGTCGGATTATACGGCATTCACGACCAACTTCCTGGATGCCAACGTCATCGTGGGCGGAACCGGCTCGACGACGATTAACGGCAACGATGTCAGCGGGCTGACCATTCGCGGCCAGGCTGGCAACGATACGATCGTCGGCGGCTTCAACAACCAGACCATCCTCGGCGGCGGCGGCAGTGATTCGATCGCGGGCGGGGAGCTTTTCGTCGATCCCACCTCCCTTATTGGCGACAACATCGACGGCGGAACCGGCAGCGACACGATTGTCGCCGCGGGCGGCGACGACACGATCACTGGCGGCGACGGCTTCGACAGCATCGATGCGGGGGCCGGCAATGATTCGGTGGACGGCGGGCTCAACGCCGATACGATTCTCGGCGGTCTCGGCAACGACACGATCTTCGCGGATGCCGGGCTGGGCTCGGTTGAAGCCGACAGCATCATCGGGGCGGGGGGCGATGATTCGCTGACGGGGGCGACGGCGAACGACACGCTGCAGGGCGGCTCGGGGTTCGACGATTTGAGCGGGCGCGAAGGCGATGACTTGCTGGTTGGCGCGGGCGAGGACGACACGCTCGGCGGCGGCCTTGGCTTCGACTCGCTCGACGGCGGCAACGGCAGCGATTCGCTGACTGGCGGCGGCGGCGACGACACGCTTCAGGGCGGCGGCGACGCCGACACGCTCAACGGCGCCGGCGGGATCGACTTCGCCGACTATAGCGCGGCCTCGGCCAAGGTGGTCGCCGATCTCAAGTCTCCGGGCAACAACACCAACGCGGCGCTGGGTGATTCCTATGTGAGCATCGAGAATCTGCGCGGTACCGCGCTGCGGGACAAGCTCGCGGGCGACGATAATGGCAACCGGCTCGAGGGTCTGGCCGAGAACGACCAGCTCAACGGCCGCGCCGGGAACGACACGCTGGTCGGCGGCCAGGGCAAGGACCGCCTCAAGGGCGGCGAGGACGCCGACCAGTTCGTGCTCAACGATATTTCGCTCAAGGACAAGATCATCGACTTCGAGAGCGGCATCGATGAGATCGCGCTCGACGGCGGCGTGTTCGGGTTGCCCGCGGGCGCGCTCAGTCCCAGCGCCTTCGTCATTGGCACGCAGGCGGGCGACATCAATGATCGGATCATCTACGACGCGATCAAGGGCAAGCTCTACTTCGACGCCGATGGCACCGGCGCGAGCGCCAAGGTGCTCATCGCCACGCTCGGCGGGGATCCCACGCTCGCCGCCAGCGACTTCATCGTGATCTGACGCGGGAGGGAGGCGGACGGCCCCGACGGGCCGTCCGCTACCCGCGCCGCTTGTCAGGCAGGCGATAAGCAAGTAGAACGACTTTCATCCCCGGGTCGCGAAGCCGGGAGATGACAGATGACCCACTCGCCATGCCGCCCGGCACGACTCGTAAAGAGCGCCCGCGGCGATCCATCGGAATTCGGCTGACAGGATACCCGTGCGTAAGCGCGGCGATTTGTCGTGCCCGTTCGACGGGCCGGCGGCGCCGCGGTCCTTCTGAATGAACCCACAGGAGAAGATCACATGGCCACCCCAGTTGAATGGCTCGGCAATTTCCAGGTCAACACCGGCACGGCCGCGACCGGCACGCAGAGCGACCCGCACATCATCGGCCTTTCCAACGGCAACATTCTCGTCGCCTGGACCGAAAGCGCCGACGGCGCGATCGGCACCGCCGCCGGCACCGAAATCATTGGCAAGATCTACGACGCCGAGGGCAATCTGGTGCGCGATTCCTACCAGCTCAACGCCAGCAGCACCGCCAACGACGAGGGCGACTTCGACATTGCGGCGACCAGCGACGGCGGCTTCGTGCTGGTTTACAGGGATAACGAAACCACAACCCCCAGCGCCGGCAATCTGACGCGCATCCGCTGGGAGCGCCACGACGCGGCGGGCGACTTTGCCGTTGGGGCGCAAGTCGATCTCGAGAATGTCGCCGCCGACAACCTTTCCAACCCGCAGGTCGCGGTCGATCTGACCACCAACCTCTCGTTCGTCACCTACACCGACCTCGCCGCCGGCGACGCCGACATCAACGGACGGACGGTGACTTCGGCGGGCGCGTTGAGCGCCGAGTTCGCCGCCGCCCAGAACACCGCCGACTTCGATCTTGATGGCGATTCGGCGGTGCTCTCGAACGGCAATTTCGTCACGGTCTACGAGGAGGACGATTCGGGAACGACGAGCATCGAGTTCAAGATCGTGACGAGCGCCGGGGCGCTGGTCAACAACCAGAACGTGACCGCCGGCCCCGGCGCCGGGGCCAAGGTGGCCTCGCTCGCGGGCGGCGGCTTCGTCGTCGTCTGGACCAATGCCAACGACGTTTTCTTCCGCGTCTGCGATAATGCCGGCGCGTTCACCACGGCCATCTCGACCGCCGCATCGGGGGCCGATCTGCAGAACGAGCCCGATGTCGTGGCGCTTGTCGATGGCGGCTTCGTGATCGCTTGGGACGACGACACCGATCTCCACACCGAGGCGCTGCGCTTCACCGCGGCGGGCGTGGCCGACGGCGGCCAGTTCACGATCCAGGCAACCGACGGCACGACTCCCGATCTCAGCCTCACCGCCGATGGCCGCATTCTGTCGGTCTCGCGCGATCTGGGCGGCGCCGGTCAGGATATTTTCGCCTCGATCTGGGATCCGCGCGGCGCGATCGTCAACGCGAGCGATTACGACAATTTCACGCGCAACTTCCTGACCACCTTCGTGATCACCGGCGGCCCCGGCGCGACGACGATCAACGGCGATTCCTCGAGTGAGACGCTGCTCGGCCAAGGGGGCAACGACACGATCATCGCGGGCGAAGGCTCGGATAGCATCCGTGGCGGCGGCGGTGCCGACAGCATCCAGGGCGGATTTTCCACCGACACGATCGACGGCGGTAGTGGCAACGACACGATCGCGGTGCTCGATGGCGAGTTCATCGACGATATCGATGGAGGCCTCGGCGTCGACACGCTCGACCTCAGCGATATCGAGGGCGACGGGTTCGAGGACGTCGAGATCCTGCTCTTCTACGGCTCGGGGACCTTCACGGGCTATGGCGGCACCCAGACGATCACGGGCATCGAAAACATCATCGGCACGCAGGGCAACGACACGCTCGATGCCGGAAACACTAACCCCATGACGCTCGACGGCGGTCTTGGGAACGACTTGCTCAACGGCGGCCTTTTCACGCAGACCCTCCGCGGCGGCGACGGCGACGACACGATCACCGCCGATGCGGGCTTCACCACGGGGTTCGGCGATTTGCTCGAGGGCGGCTTCGGCAACGATTCGCTGATCGGCGCGGGCGGAGACGATACGATCGTCGGCGGCAGCGGCTTCGACAACATCGACGCGGGCGATGGCAACGATTCGGTGGACGGCGGGTTCGACTCCGATACGATCCTCGGCGGCCTCGGCAACGACACGATCTTCGCGCATGCCGGGCTCACGTCGGGAGTCGCCGACAGCATCATCGGCGCGGGTGGCGACGATTCGCTGACCGGCGCGATGGCGAACGACACGCTTCAGGGCGGGGCCGGGTTCGATGTGCTGAGCGGTCGCGAAGGCGACGATTCACTGGTGGGAGCCGGCGAAGACGACACGCTCGGCGGCGGACTTGGCCTGGACTCGCTCGACGGCGGCAACGGCAGCGATTCGCTGACCGGTGGCGGCAGCAGCGACACGCTCCAGGGCGGCGGCGACGGCGACACGCTCAATGGCGGCGGAGGAGTCGACTTCGCCGACTATAGCGCCGCCTCGGCCAAGGTGGTCGCCGATCTCAAGACGCCGGGCAACAACACCAACTCCGCGCTGGGCGATGTCTACGACAGCATCGAGAATCTGCGCGGCACCGCGCTGAGAGACAAGCTCGCCGGCGATGATGACGCCAACCGGCTCGAGGGCCTCGCCGAGAACGACCAGCTCAACGGCCGGAACGGCGCCGACACCTTGGTCGGCGGCCAGGGCAAGGACCGGCTGAAGGGCGGCGAGGACGCCGACCAGTTCGTGCTCGACGATATTTCGCTCAAGGACAAGATCATCGATTTCGAGAGCGGCATCGACGAGATCGCGCTCGACGGCGGGGTGTTCGGGCTGCCCCCCGGCTCGCTCGATCCCAACGTCTTCGTCATCGGCACGCAGGCGGGCGACGCCAACGACCGGATCATCTACGATGCGATCAAGGGCAAGCTCTACTTCGACGCCGACGGCACCGGCGCGAGCGCCAAGGTGCTGATCGCCACGCTCGGCGGCGACCCCAGCCTCGACGCCAACGACTTCATCGTGATCTGATGGGCAATGGCGGAGGCGATGCGGCGGAGCGCACATAGCGCTCCGCCAGATCGCCACGGCGCCCACGTTCTCGAAGCGCGTCGAAGGAGGATTCACTGGCCAGTACGGCAAGGCGGAAGCATGGAGGCGACGTGATCCGAATCACAGCTCCTCCAGGATGGAGCCTGTAGCACCCTGTCAAGCGGCAAACGCCGCACCCACCCGGGGTCGCGAACGGGAGACTGACGATGCGCCGATCACCGAATCGGGACCGCTCCGACGAGCCGCGCGCCGACGCCACGGCCGTCACGCCGGCTTTACATGACATGCGGCCTCCGCGCTGACGCGCGGACCGATGCAGCAGGACCGACGCCGATAGCCGTTTCTCCAGCGTATGTTCACCAGGGCGCCCAGAAAGGACCAGTCCGATGGCCAAGAAGACTCTCCCCGACCAAATCAATCTCGCCACCTCCGCCGATGTGATGCGCGCAGGTGTCGGCGAGCCCACGATGAGCACGTCCACCGCGTCGCGCGGCGGGCCGGCTCCCGGCGACATCCACGACCTGATCTACTTCGGCGAGCCGATGGAGGGCACCGCGAACGACGATTTCATAGCGGCCGTTCCGTCGCTCGCCGCGGGGAATACGATGAACGGCAATGCCGCCGACGATATCCTGCTCGGCGATGCGCCCGATTTCTGGTTCGCCACTGCGGGCAATCCCAACAACGCGATCGGAAGCGCCTTCAATCTCGACAGCTCGGGTATCTGGTCCACGAGCTTCAATCCGCTGGTCGGAGTCGCGGAATCGGTGGTGCCGCATACGACGGTCCATGTCGATGCGACCGCCGGCCAGACCGAGTTTTTCTCGGTCACGCTCGCGGCCGGCGACGTGATCACCGTCGATATCGATTTCGGCCATAACGACTTTTATGGCGATTCCACCGATGTCGTCGTCGAACTGTACGATGCGGGAGGCGCTCTGCTCGCAAGCGATGATGATGGCGCGTCGATCGACGAGGGCGGGCTCGGTTCCGTTTCCACGTTCGATTCGTACCTGACCTTCACGGTCGGCGCCGCGGGCACCTATTACATCCGGGCGCGCGAGTTCGGCGGGGACCCGCTGTTTGAGGGCGGCGAGCAGTTCTTGATGCACGTCTCAGCGACCACCCACGCCGCGACCGGCACCCTCACTTCGGGCAACGACACGATGAACGGCGGCGCCAACAACGACGTGCTGATGGGCTCGTTCGGCACCGATGTCCTCAACGGCGATACCGAGAACGACACGCTCTATGGCGGATACGACATCGATTCGGTGAACGGCGGCGATGGCGACGACAGGATCGGGATCCTCGATGGCGAATTCATCGACAATGTCGATGGCGGGCTGGGCGTCGACACGCTCGACCTCAGCAATATCCAGGGCGTCAGCGAGGCGGTAAACATCGATCTGGGGGCGGGCACCTTCACCGGCCTTGGCGGCTCGACCACGATCGCGAGCATCGAGAGCGTGCTTGGCACCCAGCGCGACGACACGCTTGACGCCGGCGGCATTGGAGGCGTCACGCTCGACGGTGGCCTCGGCGATGATCAGATCAACGGCTACATCAACAATCAGACGCTGCTCGGTGGCCTCGGCGACGACACGATCTTTGCCGACGACAGCTTCGTCACGGGTGTCGGCGACAATATCGACGGCGGCGCCGGCAATGATTCGCTGATCGGAGCGGGCGGGGCCGACACGATCACGGGAGGCGCCGACAATGACAGCGTCGACGCGGGCGACGCCGATGATTCGATCGATGGCGGGTTCGGCTTCGACACGCTTCTCGGCGGGCTTGGCAACGACACCATCTTCGCGGATGTCACGCTGGCCTCCGCCGAGGCCGACAGCATCATCGGCGCGGGAGGCGATGATTCGCTGACCGGCGCGACCGCCAACGACACGCTCCAGGGCGGCGCGGGCTTCGACGCGCTGTTCGGGCGCGAAGGCCATGATTTGATGTTGGGAGCGGGTGACAACGACACGCTCGACGGCGACAACGGCTTGGATTCGCTCGACGGCGGCAACGGCAGCGATTCGCTGCTGGGCGGCGGCGGCAGCGACACGCTCCAGGGCGGCGGCGACGCCGACACGCTCGACGGCGGCGGCGCGATCGACTTCGCCGACTACAGCGCCGCCTCGGCCAAGGTGATCGCCGATCTCAAGACGCCCGGCAACAACACCAACGCGGCGCTCGGCGATGTCTATATCAACATCGAGAATCTGCGCGGCACCGCGCTGAGGGATAAGCTCGCGGGCGACGATCTCGCCAACCGGCTCGAGGGGCTCGCCGAGAACGACCAGCTCAACGGCCGGAACGGCGCCGACACCTTGGTCGGCGGCGGAGGCAAGGATCGCCTCAAGGGCGGCGAGGATGCCGACCAGTTCGTGCTCGACGATATCTCGCTCAAGGACAAGATCATCGACTTCGAGAGCGGCATCGATGAGATCGCGCTCGACGGCGGCGTGTTCGGGCTGCCGCCGGGGGCGCTGGCGCCTAGCCGGTTCGTCATCGGCACGGCCGCGGGCGACGCCAACGATCGGATCATCTACGATGCGATCAAGGGCAAGCTCTACTTCGACGCCGACGGCAACGGCGCCGGCGCCAAGGTGTTGATCGCCACGCTCGGCGGCGATCCCCCCCTCGCCGCCAGCGACTTCATCGTCATCTGACGGCGGGAGGGAGGCGGGCGGCCACAGCAAGCCGCCCGCTGCCCTTCGCGCGTGATCGCCATCACTGACGGTGACCGGCCGTTTGTGCTATGCAACGGTTCGACTGGCGTTGAGGAACTGTCATGGGACGTAGCCGCAGGGACGTCATCGACGGAGACACCGAGCACTGGGTCGTCCGCCGGGTCCTCGAGGACACTCCCGAGCATCCGGCGCCGCCTCCACACGAGGATTATAAGGAGGTCGCCTCCGTGCTGCTCGCCTGGGGTGATCACACGGGCTCGGGCAGACCGGTGTTCTGGGGGACCGGGCTGATCTCGTTCGGGCCGGTGACCGCTGCGCAGACTGCGTTCATGGCCGCGATCGACGCCACCACCGACATCACCGATTTTCCGGGCGATTTCGTCGCGGTCGGCTGGTCGCCGACAACCTATGAGGTCATAGAATTCGGGATTCACGGCGAGTTTCCGTTTCAATATGTCAAATGGGGCGAGGAGCTCGGCTCGAGCGTCTATGTCGGCGAATTCTCGATCACGGACCGGGGCATCACGCTGCGCGGTCAGGCCGATTCGGCGCATTACACGGGCTACCGTCTCGACGATGCGGTCTTCGAGGCGACCGACACCAATTTCCATTCCGTCCTGTTTTGGGACCTCAACATCATCGACGGCACGCCCGACGCCGATCTGCTCCAGGGCGGCAAGCGGCCCGAGACGCTGCGCGGGCTCGATGGCCACGACACGCTCAACGGCGGGCGCGGCGACGACAAGGTCGAGGGCGCCAATGGCCGCGACCTGATCGAGGGCGGCGATGGCGACGACGAGCTTTACGGCGGCGAGGGCAAGGACACCCTGATCGCGGGCGATGGCAGCGACAAGCTGGTCGGCGGCGGAGACGATGATCTGCTCGATCCCGGCGCGATCGTCTTCGGGCAATTTGGCCTGCTCGATTTCAACGTCGACGGCGGCGACGGGATCGATCGCGTCGTGCTCGACTATTCCGATCTCCGCGTGCTGACGCCCCTGCTCGTCGGCGGCACGTTCGTATTCCCGCTCCCGATCATCAACGTCGAGGCGGTCGAGCTGATCGGCGGAGTGTCGGGCGACTATCTCAAGGGCGGCGGCTTCGCCGACCGGCTCGCGGGAGGCGCGGGCCACGATGTGCTCCTTGGCGGCGGCGGCAACGATACGCTCGACGGCGGACCGGGCGGCGGCGCGCCCTCGTCGCTGATCGTCGGGGGGACGGACTCGCGCGACGCGGCGTGGCGGCTCGACCATATGTACAGCCTCGACGCCGAGCCCAATATCGCGGACGCGACAACCATTCCCCATGTCACACTCGAGCTCACCATTCCCGGCCACGACCCCGACATAATACCCGGCGCGGTGACCGCTTATTATGCGTTTGACGCGGGCGCCGGCGATACCGTCACGATCGACGTCGATGTCCTGCTCGACGCCGATGTGAATTTCTCGATCGAGGACGCGGCGGGCACTGTGATCGCCAACAACGGCTTTCTGGGCGCGCCGGACCCGGGCTCAACCAACGCCGATCCGCACCTCGTCCATCAGTTCGCCGCCGCTGGGACCTATTACCTGCGCATCGAGGGTCTCTCCCTCTACGAGAATCGGCCGGACGCCGAGACCTTCCACACGCACGTCTCGCTGACCTCGGGAAATGTGCTCAGCGGCGATCGCCTCGACGGCGGCGCTGGGACCGACTGGGCCGATTATTCGAATTCCGCGCTCAAGGTGCTCGCCGACCTGCTCAACCCCGCCGCCAACCTCAACGACGCCGCGGGCGACAGCTATTTCTCGATCGAGAACCTCCACGGCTCGGCGCGGAACGACACGCTGCGCGGTAACGAAGTCAAGAATCTCATCGACGGCGGCGAAAACGACGACGATCTCGACGGCCGCGGCGGCGACGACGTCTTGCGCGGCAGCGAGGGCAGGGACACGCTGGAGGGCGGCGCGGGCGCCGACGAGTTCCGCCTCACCGACCTCGGGGTCGGCGGCGCCGACGTGATTCGTGACTTCGCGAGCGGCGAGGATGCGATCGTACTGCTGGGCTCGGCGTTCGGGCTCGCCGCGGGCGCGCTCGACCCGGACAATTTCGCGATCGGCCAGCCCCAGGACGCCGACGATTTCCTCATCTACAAGCCGGGCAACGGCAAGCTCTATTTCGACGCCGACGGCAATGGCGCGGGCGCGGCGGTCCACATCGCCACCAGCAAAAGCCTCGACCCGATCGCCGCGAGCGATTTCATCGTGGTGTGAACGGCGGCGCCCTCGCGCGCTTTTCAACGCGCTGGACCCGAATTCCAACGCCGGCTCAAACGCCCGCTCAAACCCCGGCCGTCCATGCCGCTTGCTGACGGACCTGGTCTTGGGTCCGCGCAGGGAGGATCTTCATCATGGCTGTCCCCGTCGAATGGCTCGGCAATTTTCAGGTCAACACCGGCGCGGCCGCGACGGGCACCCAGCTCGATCCGCAGATCATCGGTCTCGCCAACGGCAATTTCATCGTCGCCTGGACCGAGCTCGTCGGCGGCGCGATCGGGACGAGCGCCGGTCAGGACATCATCGGCAAGATCTATGACCGCGACGGCAACCTCGTGCGCGACGCCTTCCAGCTCAACACATCCAACGCCGTCGACGACGAGCGCGACTTCGACATCGCCGCGACCAGCGACGGCGGCTTCGTCATGGTCTATATCGATGACGACATTTCGGACGTGAACCAGACCAGCGTGATCTGGCAGCGCTACGACGCGAGCGGGAATTCGATCGACAGCGCCACCGTCGCCAACGAGCTCGTCGCGGCCGACTTCCTTGCCAATCCGAACGTCGCGGTCGATCTCACCACCAATACGTCCTTCGTTACCTACACCGACGACGTCGGTGTCAACTCCAACGTCAGCGGCGTTGTCGTCAGCTCGGTCGGAGCGGTCGGCGCCGAGTTCTTCGCCGCCGAGAACAGCGCCGATGCCGACGCCAATGCCGATATCGCGGTGCTCTCCGACGGCCGCATCGTCACGGTCTATGAAGAGACCGACGCGACCACGGTCGGCGGCCACGTACGGGTGATGAATAGCGCGGGGACCTTCCTCGCCGACTTCGAGTTCGACAACGGCGCGCTCGGCGATCCCAAGGTCGCCTCGCTCGCCAATGGCGGCTATGTCGTGACGTGGACCAGCACGAACGAGAACGGCAACGTCTCCTACAAGGTCTACAACAGTTCCAACAATGTTATCGGCAGCGGCACGCAGTTCGGCAGCGATTCGACCAACGAGGCCGAGGTCGTCGCGTTGCGCGACGGCGGCTGCGTGATCCTGTGGGACAACGACACCGACGGCACGCTCGAGGGGCTGCGCATTGGTGCGAGCGGCGCGCTCGATTCGGGGCCGTTCGTGATCGAGAACGCGCCGACCGGCGTGCCCGGCATCAGCGCCACCGCCGACGGCCGGCTGCTGCTCGTCTGGCGCGACACCAACGGCGGGGGCGAGATCGTCGCCAAGATCTGGGATCCGCGTGGCGGCACGGTCAACGCGGGCGACTATGACGCGTTCGATCGCAATTTCCTGGCCACCGACACCGTTACTGGCGGCGCCGGCCCCACCGCGATCAACAGCGGCGACATCGACGGTGCGGTGCTGCTCGGCCAGGCGGGCAACGACACGATCACCGGCGGCATCGGCGCGCAAACCCTGCGCGGGGCGGGCGGCGACGATTCCATCCTCGGCGGCGTCGGTGCCGTCTTAGGCGATCTGATCGACGGCGGCGACGGCTTCGATACGCTGATCGGATCGAGCAGCAATGACACGGTCGTGGGCGGCGCTCTCTCGGACACGATCGACGGCGGCGACGGCAGCGATCTCTTGACTGGCGGCCTCGGCGCCGATTCGGTCAACGGCGGCATCGGTAACGACACGATCGCGATCCTCGACGGTGAGTTCATCGACAATGTCGACGGCGGCGCAGGCAGCGATCTGCTCGATCTCTCCAACATCATCACTACGGGCCAAGGCGTGACGATCGATGTCGGCACCGGTGTGTTCACCGGTTTCGGGGGCACGCGCACCATCGGGGCGATCGAGCGCGTGCTCGGAACCGCACTCGACGACGTCATAAAGCTCGGCGACACAAGCAACACTATCAACGGCGGCGGCGGCGACGACTCGCTCTCGGGCGGCCAGATCGGGGCCGATGACTTCGATGGCGGCGACGGAGACGACACGCTGCACGGCGGTAGCGGCATCGACACGCTCAAAGGCGGCGCGGGCAATGACCTGATCGAGCTGCTCGGATTCGAGCAGATCGACCATGTCGACGGTGGCGCGAATATCGACACGGTCGACTATTCGGCGATGGGTGTCGCCGGCGGCCCCGTCGCCGTCGATCTCGGCGGCGGGACGGCCACGGGCTTCGGCGGGACGGTGACCGTGGTCAACGTCGAGCGCGTGATCGGCACCGACTCTAACGACACGCTCGACGGCGGCGGCATCGTAGGTGTCACACTCGACGGTGGGCTCGGCGACGATGCCATTAACGGCGGAATCGACGTGCAGATTCTGGTGGGCGGCGAGGGGAACGACACGATCTTCGCCGACGCGGCTTTCCTCACGACCATCGGCGACTATGTCGAGGGCCGCGACGGCGATGATTCGCTGATCGGCGCGGGCGGTTTTGACACGCTGCTCGGGGGCGCGCTCAATGACACGATCCTGGGCGGCGGCGACTCGGACGGCCTTTCGGGCGAGGACGGTAAGGATTCGCTCCGCGGCGAGGAGGGCCAGGACACGCTCTCGGGCGGAGTCGGCGCGGACGCGCTCGACGGGGGCGAGGGCGCCGACGACCTGCTCGGCGACGGCGGCG
>JACMKH010000341.1 GCA_014380205.1 Sphingomonadaceae bacterium | reverse complement strand
GCCAATGCGCGGCTCGGCAAAACCCAGCGCCTGTCCGCGCTTCACCTTGTCGACGAGCTGCCGCCGGGCGCGGCCGGCGAGATCGTCGGGCGCTCGGCCGCAATGATGGACGGCTATCACTGCCGCGCCGAGCAGACCCGCGCCGCCGAATGGCGCGACGCCGAGGGCCGCCGCTACATCCGCACGGGGGATATCGGCCGCTTCGACGCGGACGGCTTCCTCACGCTGGTCGGCCGCGCCAAGGACATGATCATCTCGGGCGGGTTCAACATCTATCCGAGCGACATCGAGGCGGTGCTGGTCGGCCATCCCGATGTTGTCGAGGCGGCCGTGGTTGGCGCGCCGAGCGAGCAATGGGGCGAGACGCCGGTCGGTGTTGTGGTTGCAAGCGGCGATGCCGAGGCGATCCGCGCCTGGGCCAATGCGCGGCTCGGCAAAACCCAGCGCCTGTCCGCGCTTCACCTTGTCGACGAGCTGCCGCGCAACGCGATCGGCAAGGTGCTCAAGCGCGAATTGCGCGAAGCGCTGGGGATCGCCTGATCAGTCGGCGCCGCACTGCCATGCGAAACCGCCCGGATCGTCGTCGGACGGCTCGGCCGAGCATCGCACCTCGGACTGCTCCCCGTTCGTCGGCTGCTCGATGAGCACCGAGCCCGCGTAATTCTCGCCGCTGTCGTCGGGCGCGATATCGACGCGGACGACGCGAAAGTCACGTGCCTCGTAATGCGCGCGGATGCTTTGCTCGAGCGTCTCGCCGGTCGGGTCGCCCGCGTTCTCCGAGCAGCCCGCGACAAGCGCCGCCGCCGCCGCGCACGCGAGCATCCGCGAGCTGGATCGGTTCATCGGGCTCCCCGGCTCAGGCCGCGACGCGCGAGATCAAGGCTGGCACTCCCAGTTGGCCTGCTCGCCGACATCGACCGTGCAGTTGTGGCGCGCCTGCTGGCCGCTCGCGGGATCGGTGAAGGTGATCTCGCCCTCGTAATCGCCATTGTCCTCGGCATCGAGCGAGACGTTGACGTTGGTCGCGCCGCGCCCGCCGTAATCGGCGGCGATCGCCTCCTCGAACTGCTCCTTGGAGAGGTTGCACTCCCATTGCGATTCGCCGCTTTCGGCGGGCTCGACCACGCAGGTGCGCTCGGTCTCCTCGTTGGTCTCGTCGTCGGTGTAGGTGACCGTGCCCTCATAGCCGCCTTCGTCGGTCGGCTCGAGATCGACATTGATGTCGGTCGCGCCCTGATTCTCATATTCGCCGACGATCGATTGCTCGATCTGGCTTTGCGTCGGCCCGCAGCTCGCGAGCAATCCGGCGAGGCCGATCAGCGCGGCGCCGCCGCCGATGCGTGTGAAATCGAGAACCATCCCATTCCCCCCATGTTGCGCATGATAATGCCGCCGCGGAACATGCTGCGCGCCTCGCCCGCTGTCAAATCGACGCGCTCAGGCGAGCGCGGAATAGATCAGCGTCTTGAGCTCGCGGCGCACCGGATAGACCGTCGAGGGCTGGAGCTGGGTCATGAAGAGCATGATGATCCGCTCGACCGGGTCGATGAAGAAGGCGGTCGAATAGAGCCCGCCCCAATAATATTCGCCGGGCGAGCCCGGGGCCATCGAGCGCGCGGGATCGAGATTGATCGCGAAGCCGAGCCCGAAGCCAGTGCCTGCGTTCTGGGCCTCGCTGAACATCGAGCGCGACATCGCGGCGAGGTCCGCGCCACCGGGGAGATGGTTGACCGTCATCAGCTCGACGGTCTTGCGGCCGAGCACGCGCGCGCCGTCGAGCGCGCCGCCATTCAGCAGCATGCGGCAGAAGCGGTGGTAATCGGCGGTGGTCGAGACGAGCCCGCCGCCGCCCGAGACGAGCCGGGGCGGCTTGCGCCACAGGCTCTCCTCGGCGCGGTCGAACATGCTCGTTCCCTCGGGCGCGAGGTTCCAGCAGTCGCCGAGCCGGCCGAGCTTGGCGTCGGGCACCGCGAAGGAGGTGTCGTCCATCCCGAGCGGGCCGAAGACCACCTCGCGGAAATAATCTTCGAGCGGCATGTCTGTCACGCGCTGGATGACCGCGCCGAGCACGTCGGTCGACACCGAATAGTTCCACGCCGTCCCCGGCGAGAATTCGAGCGGGAGCTCGGCGAGCGCGGCGACCAGCCCGTCGAGATCGAGATTGCCGTGCCAGTTCTCGATTCGGCCCGTGCGATAGGCGAGATCGACGTTGCTCCGGTTCTGGAAGGCGTAGGTCAGCCCCGAGGTGTGGCGGAGCAGGTCGATCATGCGCATCGGCGCGTCGGTCGGCCGCGTCACGAAGGGCGCGTCGCCGCCGCCCGAGGCGTAGACGCCGAGGCCGCGAAGCTCGGGCAGGAAGCGATGCACCGGATCGTCGAGCGCGATCTCGCCGCGCTCGACCAGCGTCATGAACGCGACCGAGGTGACGGGCTTGGTCATCGAGGCGATGCGAAAGATCGCGTCTTCGCGGAGCGGCGCGTCGATCCCCTCGCGCGCTATCCCGCGCGTTTCGAACAGCGCGACTTCGTCCCCGCGCCCGACGAGCAGCTGGAAGTTGCGGAAGCGCCCGCCGTCGAGATAGCGTTGCTGGAGGAACTCGGGGATGAATGCGAGCCGTTCGGGGATGAAGCCGAGGCTGGCGGGGTCGGCGATCGCGGTCATTCGAACACCACCACCGAGCGCACCGAATCCCCCTGCCGCAGCGCGTCCATCGCCTCGTTGATCCTGTCGAGCGCGATGCGCTCGGCGATGATCGTCTCGAGGTCGAGCTTGCCCGCCATGTAGAAATCGACGAGGCGCGGAATGTCGAGCGGAAAGCGGTTCGAGCCCATCAGCGCGCCTTGCACCTTCTTCTCCGAAAGCAACTCCATTGCGTTGAGCCCGATGCGTTGCCCGTCGAGCGGCATCATGCCGAGCATCGTCGCCGTGCCGCCGCGCCGGAGCAGCGCGACGCATAGCTGCCCCGTTTCGATCCGCCCGACCGCCTCGATCGCGTGGTGGACGCCGCCGCCGGTGAGCGCGACGACCTGCTTGGCCAGATCCTCGCTCGCCGGATCGAACGCGTCGGTCGCGCCGAGCGTCAGCGCGAGATCGCGCTTCTCGGCGACGGGATCGATCGCGACGATCCGCGCCGCGCCCGCGATCTTGGCCGCGTTGATCGCCGCGAGCCCGATCCCGCCGCAGCCGACCACCGCCACATGCTCGCCGGGCCGCACATTGGCCGAGTTGAACACCGCCCCCGCGCCCGTCACCACCGCGCAGCCGAGCAGCGCGGCGCGGTCGAGCGGCATGTCGGGATGGATCGCGACCGCCGCGTTCTCGTGGACGAGCATTTGCTCGGCATAGCCCGAGACGTTGAGCAGTTGGTGGACCGGCGCGCCGTCGATCGTGTAGCGCGGCGGCGCCTCGGGCGCGCGGCGCGTGCTCGGATCGGTGCACAGAGCGATCCGCCCCGTGACGCAGAACTCGCAACGCCCGCAATAGGCCGAGAGGCAGGTCACGACATGATCGCCCGGCCGGATCGAGAAGATGTCCGAGCCGACCGCCTCGACGATGCCGGCGGCCTCGTGGCCGGGGACGACGGGGAGGGGGTGCGGATATTTGCCGTCGATAAAATGGAGGTCCGACCGGCAGACGCCGCACGCGGCGGTGCGGATCAGCACCTCGCGCGGGCCGGGGCTGTCGACGGCGACTTCCTCGATGGTCAGCGGCTCGCCGGGCGCGTGGAGGATGGCGGCTTTCACCGGCTCACCCCCAGCTCCGCGCTCGACGGGGCGACCTCGCTCAAATCCGCGTATTTGCCCAGCTCCATCCGCGCGATCGTGCGGTTGTGGACCTCGTCGGGGCCGTCGGCGAGCCGCAAGGTGCGGAGGCCCGCCCATAGCGAGGCGAGCGGGGTGTCGTCCGAGACGCCCGCGCCGCCATGCGCCTGGACCGCGTCGTCGAGGATGCGCAGCGCCATGTTGGGGGCCTGGACCTTGATCATCGCGATCTCGGCGCGTGCGGTCTTGTTGCCCGCGCGGTCCATCATGTCGGCGGCCTTGAGGCACAAGAGGCGGGTCATCTCGATGTCGATCCGCGCGCGCGCGATGCGCTCGTGCCAGATCGAATGCTCCGAAATCTTCTTGCCGAAGGCGGTGCGCGACTGGAGCCGCTGGACCATCAGTTCGATCGCGACCTCGGCGACGCCGATCGTGCGCATGCAATGGTGGATGCGCCCCGGCCCGAGCCGGCCTTGCGCGATCTCGAAGCCGCGCCCCTCGCCGAGCAGCAGGTTGGTCTTGGGAACGCGGACGTTTTCGAGCAGCACCTCGCCGTGGCCGTGCGGCGCGTGGTCGTAGCCATAGACCGAGAGCATGCGCTCGATCGTCACGCCCTCGGCGTCGAGCGGGACGAGCACCATAGACTGCTGTGCGTGCGCCGCCGCGCCCGTGTCGGTCTTGCCCATCACGATCGCGATCTTGCAGCGCGGGTCGCCCGTCCCGGAGGACCACCATTTGCGCCCCGAGATCACATAGTCATCGCCGACGCTCGCGATTTGCGTCTCGATATTGGTGGCGTCGGAGGAGGCGACGGCGGGCTCGGTCATCAGGAAGGCCGAGCGGATTTCGCCGTTCATCAGCGGGCGCAGCCACGCCTCCTTCTGTTCGCGCGTGCCGTAGCGGTGGAACACCTCCATATTGCCCGTGTCGGGGGCCGAGCAGTTGAACACCTCGGAGGCGATGTGGACCTTGCCCATCTCCTCGGCGCACAGCGCATATTCGAGGTTGGTGAGCTGCTCGCCCTCGAATTCGAAGCTGTCGTCGACGTGGCGCTGGCCCGAATGCGGCGGCATGAAGAAATTCCACAGGCCGCGCGCCCGGGCCTTTTCCTTGAGCGCGTCGATCACCGTCCCGTGCGCCCAACGGTCGCCCGCGGCATGCTCGGCTTCATAGTCGGCGACGCGCGGCTTGATCTCGTTCTCGATGAACTCGCGTACGCGGTCGCGGAAATAGCGCTGGCGGTCGGTGAGGCTGAAATCCATCGGGGAAGTCCTTTGGTCAGTCGGGGCGCCCGTCCGCGGCGAAGGCCGCGAGCCGCGCTTCATGCTCCGCCTTGCCGAACGGGAAGCGCGTGTAAAGCCATGCCGCGGCAAAGCCGAGCAACACGATCGCGCCGGCGAAGGTCAGCGCGAGCCGGTCGAGCGTCGCCCCGGCGACCTGGCCGGGCACCGCGCCGACCGGGAATTGCGCGAAGGCGAGGATCATGCCGGTCGCGAAGATGCCGAGCCCCGACGAGCATTTCTGCATGAAGAACGAGCCCGCGAAGAACAGCCCCTCCGAGCGCCGCCCCGTGCGGCTTTCCGAATCCTCGACGACATCGGCCATCATGGAGGCGCCGATGATCATCCCCGCGACCGAGCAGGCGTTGCCCGCGATCACGAAGCTCATCAGCACCGGGAGGAGCAGCGGGCTGTCATTGGCGGGGAAGAGGTCGACCGCGCGCAGCAGATAGGGGCTCGAAGCGATCGCCGCGTGCGCCGCGACCGCGCGCATTGCGCCGCCGGGCTTGCCGTAACGCCGCGAGAGCAGCCGCGCGAGCGCATAGGCGATCAGCACGCCGGCCATCAGCGAGAGCGAGAAGGCGAGGAAATAGCTCTGCGGAAAGCCCCAGATATAGCCGTAGAGATAGGTGGTCAGCGAGAAGGCGATGCCCTGGAGCGTGTATGCGCAGACGCCGATCGCCATCAGCACCGCGAACCCCCGGTTGCGCAGGCTCTCCCACATCGCGCGCATCATCCGGCCGATCGACATGTGCTCGCGCGGCAGGATCGGGTTGGCCGCGATGCGGCGATGCGTGCCGAGCGCCGAGACGAGGATCGCGACGACCATCGCGACCGCGCCGATCCACGCATATGTCTCGAAGCCGTCCCGGTTGAGCAGCCCGACGGGATATTCGGCGCTCGGCCGGAGCAGCACGACATAGGCGAGCGTGAGCATCGCGAGCCCGCCCGCCCAGCCGAAGATGTAGCGGATGCCGAGGATGCTCGTGCGCTCGTGATAGTCGCGGCTGAGCTCGGGCGCGATCGCCACCGAGGGCACCTCATAGCAGGAGATCGCCGAGCGGACGAGGATCGCGGTCGCGACGAGATAGGCGAACTGGATGCCGGTCGAGGCCTCGGGCGGGTGCCAGAGCAGCAGCCAGAAGCCCGCGATCGGCAGCGCCGAGGCGTAGAGCCAGGGATGCCGCCGCCCCCAGCGCGTTCGCGTCTGGTCCGAAAGCTGGCCGACGAGCGGATCGATGAACGCGTCGAGGAACAGCGCCACCATGATCGCGAGCCCGACCTGGCTCGCGGGCATGCCGATTACCTGGTTGTAATAGACCAGCAGGAAGGTCGAGAAGCCGTTGTCCTTGATGCCATAGGCGATCGAGCCGAGGCCGTAGGCGAATTTGGTCCCGGCGGGGACGGGGCGATCGGGCGTGGCCATCGGGCCCCGCGTTATCGCGTCACGCCGTGCTGCGCCAGAATCGCGTCGAATATTCCCGGCACCTCGGGATCCCAGCTGCTCTGCGGGCCGACGGTGAGCCCGCCGTCGACGAGCAGATCGGTCCCGGTGATGAACGCGGCGGCGTCCGAGGCGAGGAACAGCACCGCCTCGGCGACGTCGCGCGCCTCGCCGCCGCGCGCGATCGGCTGGGCTTCAGGCGCGAGCATCCCCACCACCGCGTTGATCTGCGCGCGCGCGCCGTCCTCGTCGGCGATCGTCGAGGCGAAAATGTTGGTCTGGATGAAGCCGGGGCTCACGGAATTGACGCGGATTCCGTGCCGCGCGAGCTGCGCCGCCGCGACCTTGCTCAGGTGCCGGACGCCGGCCTTGGCGACCGAATAGGCGATCGGCGCGGCCCCCGCCTGGCAGGCTGCTACCGAGGCTGTGTTGACGATCGCGCCGCCGCCGCGCGCGATCATCAGCGGAACGGCGTGGCGGATGCCGAGCGCGCAGCTGCGCAGCAGCAGCGCCTGGGCCGCGTCCCATTCGTCGGCAGTGATCTCGTCGATGGTCGCGCGCGATCCGCCCGCGCCCGCGTTGTTGAACAATATGTCGAGCCCACCGAAGCGTTCGCGCGCCTCGTCGAGCAGCGCAATGATGTCGGCCTCGCGCGTCACGTCGGCGCGGCGGAAGGCGAAGCGCTCGCCGCCTTCGCGCGCCATCGCTTCGCCCGACGTTTCGTCGATGTCTCCGACCACGACTTGCGCGCCTTCGGCGAGGAACGCCTCGGCCGTGCCGCGCCCAATCCCCGACGCGCCGCCGGTGACGACGGCGACCTTGCCTTCGAATCTCATCTTCCCCCCCAACGCCAACCAGTCAAACACCGTCCGGTCTATTGCGAATTTCCGAGAATTATTGATGCTTGTCGATGCGACCGTGCCGCTTTCCTAATACGCATCGGGCGCAAAAGGAAAGCAATTATGCCAAGATAGCTCCGGAACGGCGGGAATGCCCCCGGCTCCGCGGCTTTTCGGACTATTCCGCCCAAGGCTTGCGGGCGCGCATCGCCCGGCATAGGCCCGTTTGGCGGCGATTCGAAAAGGATGGTGGTGCGATGAGCGATCCCGACGGCTTCCGCGCCGAGGCGCGCGCCTGGCTCGAGGCCAACTGCCCGCCCGAGATGCGCGAGCCGATGCGCGACGAGAGCGACGCCTGCTGGGGCGGACGCAATGCCGTGTTCAAGAATGACGCCCAGAAACGCTGGATGGAGACGATGGGCGAGCGCGGCTGGACCGTGCCCGACTGGCCGAAGGAATATGGCGGCGGCGGCCTCTCGCCCGCCGAGACCAAGGCGCTCAGGGAGGAGATGGCCGCGCTCGGCTGTCGCAACCCCTTGTCGAGCTTCGGCATCTCGATGCTCGGCCCCGCGCTGCTCAAATACGGGACCGAGGAGCAGAAGCAGCATTACCTGCCCCAGATCGCGCGCGGCGAGATTCGCTGGTGCCAGGGCTATTCGGAGCCCGGCGCGGGATCGGACCTCGCCGGCCTTCAGGCCAAGGCGGAGGCGGTTTCCGATCCAGAGGGGGGCGACCACTGGCTGGTCAACGGTCAGAAGGTGTGGACGAGCTACGCCGACAAGGCCGACTGGATCTTCTGCCTCGTCCGCACCGACCTCGCCGATAAGCATAGAGGGATCAGCTTCGTGCTGTTCGACATGGCGAGCGAGGGCGTCTCGACGCGGCCGATCCTGCTCATCTCGGGCAATTCACCGTTCTGCGAGACCTTCTTCGACGACGTCAAAGTGCCCAAGGACCAAGTCGTCGGCGAGGTCAATCGCGGCTGGGACGTCGCCAAATATCTGCTCGGCCACGAGCGCGAGATGATCTCGGGCTTTGGCCTCGGCGGGGGCGCGCCGCTGGGCGAGAAGGCGGCCGAGACGGTCGGGCGCGACGCTGCGGGGCGGCTCGACGATCCGCTGCTGCGCGCCGAGATCGCGCGCTTCGAGGTCGATTCGCTCGCCTTCCGCGCGATGTCCGAACGCTTCGTCGATCAGCTCAAGGCCGGCCAGGCGCATCCCGCCCAGCCCTCGATGATGAAATATTACGGCACCGAGCTCAACAAGCGCCGCCACGAGCTGGCGATGGCGGCGGGCGGATCGGACGCGCTCGAATGGGAGAGCGAGGCTTCGCGCGGCGGCGCGAAGGCGCGCGCGTGGCTGCGCACCAAGGCCAATTCGATCGAAGGCGGGACGAGCGAGATCCAGCTCAACATCGTCGCGAAGCGGATACTGGAATTGCCGGATCAATAGCCCTCTCCCCCGAAGGAGAGAGGGAGAAGGATACGAAATGCCCCTCTATCTAAACGACGACCAAGCGATGCTCGCCGACAGCGCGCGCTCCTTCATGGCCGCCGAAGCCCCGCCCGCGCACCTGCGCGCGCTGCGCGACGAAGGCTCTCCCGACGGCTTCTCACGAGCGCTGTGGAAGCAGTTCGCCGAGATGGGGTTCACCGGCGTGCTCATCCCCGAAGACGAGGGCGGGCTCGGGCTCGGGCATGTCGAGGCGGGGATCATCCTCGAGGAGATCGGCCGCAACCTCTCTCCTTCGCCGTTCCTGACCACCGCCGTGGCGGCGGTCGAGGCGCTCAAGCTCGCGGGCGGGGCCACCCGCCAACGCTGGTTCCCTGGCGTGCTTTCGGGCGACGCGGTGCTCGGCCTCGCGATCGACGAAGGCCCCAAGCACCGCCCCCACCGGATTGCGCTCAAGGCCGAGCGTTCGGGCAACGGCTTCCGCCTCACCGGCGAAAAGCAGTTCGTGATCCAGGGCGGCTCGGCCGACATGCTGATCGTCGCCGCGCGCACCGCCGGAAGTCCCGGCGAGGAGGAGGGGCTGACCTTGTTCGCGGTCGACCAGGACGCCGCCGACCTCAGCCTCGAATCGGCGCGCCTCGTCGACAGCGCGATGGCCGCGCATGTCCGCTTCGATGGGGTGGAGGTCGACGCCGACGCGGTGATCGGCGAGGTCGACCAGGGCCGCGCGCCACTCGCGCAGCTGTTCAACGCGGGCCGCGTCGGCGCTTCCGCCGAGCTGATCGGCGTCGGCGGCGGGGCGATGGACATGACCGTCGCCTATCTCAAGGAGCGCAAGCAGTTCGGCCGCGCGATCGGTTCGTTCCAGGCGCTCCAGCACCGCGCCGCGCATCTCTATTCCGAGCTCGAAATCGCTCGCGCCGCGGTCCTCAAGGCGCAGCAGCTGCTCGACGCGGGCGACACCGGCGCGGAACTGATGGTGTCGGTCGCCAAGGCCAAGGCCGGCCAGGCCGCGACCCTCGCGGTACAGGAGGGCGTCCAGATGCACGGCGGCGTTGGCATGACTGACGAGTTCGACATCGGCCTGTTCATGAAGCGCGACCGCGCGCTGGGCGAGTTCTTCGGCGACGCGGCGTTTCACGCGAACCGGGTCGCGGAGATGCAGGGATATTGATGCCGCTCGATCCCGAGACCTTCGACGCGCTCCTCGACACCGTCCGCCGTTTCGTCGCCGAGCGCCTGCGTCCGCTCGAGGCCCAGGTCGAGCGCGACGACGCGATTCCCGATGCGATCGTCGAGGAGATGAAGGCGATGGGGCTGTTCGGCCTGTCGATCGCGCCCGAGCATGGCGGGCTCGGCCTGACGATGGAGGAAGAGGTCCGCGTCGCGATCGCGCTCGGCCACACCACGCCCGCCTTCCGTTCGACCTTCGGCACCAATGTCGGCATCGGCAGCCAGGGCCTAGTGATGGCGGGAACCGACGAGCAGAAAACCGAATGGCTGCCGCGCATCGCCTCGGGCGAAGTGATCACGAGTTTCGCGCTGACCGAGCCGGAAGCAGGCTCCGATTCGGGCGCGGTGCGGACGCGCGCGGTCCGCGACGGCGACGTCTATCGCCTTACCGGGACCAAGCGCTTCATCACCAACGCCGACAAGGCCTCGCTGTTCACCGTGATGGCGCGCACGGGCGAGGAGGCGGGCGGGCGCGGCGTATCGGCGTTCCTCGTGCCACGCGATCTGCCCGGCGTGTCGATCGGCGCGCCCGAGGAGAAGATGGGGCAGAAGGGCGCGCACGTCTGCGACGTGATCTTCGACGAGACGCCCGTCCCCGCCGCCAACCGGCTCGGCGCGGAGGGCGAGGGCTTCCGCATCGCGATGCGCGTGCTCGATCGCGGGAGACTCCACATCAGCGGCGTCTGCGTCGGCATCGCCCAGCGGCTGATCGCCGACAGCGTCGCCTATGCGGTCGAGCGCAAGCAGTTCGGCCAGCCGCTCGCCGAGTTCCAGCTGATCCAGGCGATGATCGCCGATTCGAAGACCGAATGTCTCGCCGCCGAGGCGCTGACGCTCCAGACCGCGCGAAAGAAGGACGCGGGCGAGCCGATCACGCTCGACGCCGCCGCCGCCAAATATTTCGCGAGCGAGATGGTCGGCCGCGTCGCCGACCGCGCGGTCCAGATCCACGGCGGCGCGGGCTATGTCGCCGATCACGGCATCGAGCGGCTCTACCGCGACGTCCGCCTGTTCCGCATCTATGAGGGCACCAGCCAGATCCAGCAGTTGATCATCGCGCGCGAGACGATCAAGGCGGGAGGCTAGGCAGGGGGAAACCACATGGACACCATCACGCTTTTCTCGCTCGAGAACCGCACCGCGCTCGTCACCGGCGGCTCGCGCGGGATCGGGCGGATGATCGCCGAGGGGTTCATTGCGCAAGGCGCCAAGGTCTATATCTCCTCGCGCAAGGCCGATGTTTGCGACGCGGTCGCCGCCGAGCTCGGCGAGAAGTGCGTCTCGCTCCCGCAGGATGTCTCGACGGTCGAGGGCGCGCGCGCGCTCGCCACGGCGCTCGCCGAGCGCGAGGCGCGGCTCGACGTGCTCGTCAATAACGCGGGCGCGGCGTGGGGCGAGAAGTTCGAGGAGTTTCCCGAGCAGGGCTGGGACAAGGTGATGGACCTCAACCTCAAATCCCCCTTCTTCCTGACTCAGGCACTCCACCCGCTGCTCAAGGCCGGCGCGAGCCCCGAACGACCGGCGAAGGTGATCAACATCACCTCTAT
>JACMKH010000340.1 GCA_014380205.1 Sphingomonadaceae bacterium | reverse complement strand
TCGAGAAGTTCGCCGCCCAGCGCTGGGAGGTCGCGCGGCGCGCGGCGGCGGCGCTCGATCGCGAGCGCGGCTGACGATCGGGGTTGTTCGCGAGCGTTGCTTGTGCGAGATTGCGCTTCCGGGCCGACGCGAGCGCCCGGTTAGACGAAGATCGTCCAAGCCTCGCTCCACGCCCCCGCGACGGGGGAGGGAGCCGCGCATGACGACCACGACCCACATTCAATCCGTTCTCGACGAGCTTTTCGGCGACGCCCGCCCGACGCGATGGGTGACGCGCGAGCGGCCCAAGATCGATCGCATCGCCTGCCCCTGGCTGATCCGCCGCTTCATCGATCCCGACGCGGTCTTTCTCTACGTCCCGACGCCCGAGGTGTTCGAGGTCGCGGCGCGCGAGCGGGCGATCGCCTACGACATCCCGGGCGCGCCCTTCTCGCACGTCGGCGAGCGATGCAGCTTCGACGCGTTCATCGAGCGCTTCGGCCTCGACGATGCCGGGCTCGACGCGCTGATCCCGATCGTGCGCGGCGCGGACACCGATCGCCACGATCTCGCGCCCGAGGCCGCCGGTCTGCACGCGCTGTCGCTAGGCCTGTCGGTCAATTTCGCCGACGACGCCGAGCTGCTAGAACAGGGCTGCGTGATCTACGACGCGCTTCACTCCTGGGCGGTCAAGGCGCGGGGCGAGCGTCACAGTTGGACGCCCGCGCCCGCCTGAGCGGAAGGGGGCTACGCCACCTCGCCGATCAACGCCTTGACCTCCATGAACTCGGCAAGCCCGAACTTGCCGAACTCGCGGCCGTTGCCCGACTGCTTGTAGCCGCCGAAGGGCATGTTGGGGACGGGCGAGCCCGCGTTGACATAGACCTGGCCCGCGCGGATGCGCGGCGCCATCTTCCTGGCCTTCTCGGGGTCGCCCGAGATCACCGACGACAGGCCATAGGGCGTGTCGTTGGCGATGCGGATCGCGTCCTCGTCGTCCTCATAGGGGATGATCGTCACGACGGGCCCGAAAATCTCCTCTTGCGCGATCGCCATGTCGCTGGAGACATTGGCGAACAGCGTCGGGCGGACGAAGAAGCCCTTGGTCGTCCCCTCGGGCAGGCCCGGACCGCCGGCGGCGAGCGTCGCGCCCTCCTCGATGCCCTTCTCGATCAGGCCCTGAATCTTGTCCCACTGCGCCTTGTTGACGACCGGGCCGAGGTGCTGGCCCTCCTCGGCGGGATCGCCCGTGCGCGTGTTGTTGATCACGTCGGTCGCGATCCGCACGGCCTCGTCGTGCTGCGACTTGTGGACGAGCATGCGCGCGGGGGCGATGCAACTCTGGCCCGAGTTGAGCATGACGCCGCCGAGCCCGGCGGGAACCGCCTGCTCGAGCGGCGCTCCCTCGAGGATGATGTTCGGCGACTTGCCGCCGAGCTCCTGATGGACGCGCTTGACCGTGTCGGCCGCGTTCTTGGCGACCATGATCCCCGCTCGCGTCGATCCGGTAAAGCTCACCATGTCGACGTCGCGATGCTTGGCGAGCCAGGTGCCGACGCCCGGCCCGTCGCCCTGGACGAGGTTGAATACGCCCTTGGGCACGCCCGCCGCGTCCATCACCTCGGCGAAGATCGCCGCCGATCCGGGGCATTCCTCGCTGGGCTTGAGGATCATCGTGTTGCCGCCCGCGAGCGCGGGTGCGACCTTGGCGACGATCTGGTTCATCGGCCAGTTCCACGGCGTGATCAGCGCGACGACGCCGATCGGCTCGTGGACGACGAGATTGTCGCCGATCCTCTCCTTGAAGCGGAAGCTCTTGAGCGCGTCGATAGCGGCCATGAAATGGCCGATCCCCGAGCCGACCTGAGCGGTCTGCGCGACCGAAATCGGGCAGCCCATCTCGGTCGAGATCGCCTTGGCGATGTCGGGCGCGCGCTTCTTATACTCCTCGACGATCGCCTCGAGCAGCGCGGCGCGCTTCTTGACGTTGGTCCGGGAGAATTTCCCGAACGCGCGCCGCGCGGCCCTGACCGCCTTGTTGACGTCGCGCTTCGAGCCGAGCGTGATCTCGGTGCAGGCCTCCTCGGTCGCGGGGTTGATCACCTCGTGGCGCGTCCCGCCCTCGCTCTCGACCCATTCGCCGTTGATATATTGTTTGAGATAGCTCTGCATCGTCTGTGCGCTCCCGGGGCTTCAAGAAAATTGTATGCAACGCCAACATAAGCCGGGCGCGTGCGCGGACAAGGGCGCGGTCGTCGCGCGAACGATCAGCCGGAGGGAGGATCCTACCAGCAGCGCGTCGAGCGGCCGGGCGAGCCGTCGGCGTTGGTGATGCTCATCGCGCCCTCGCTCTGCATCTCGATCTGAATTTTGACGCGCCCAGCCTCGCCGCTGAGGGTCAGCGCGTTGCCGTCGAGCACCCAGCTGCCCTGCCCGCCGTCCGACATCACGAAGCTATTGTCGTCGCGCATCTCGATCGTATCGTTGCAATCGCCATTGTCGGTCCAGCCGCCGATCAGCCGTTCGGCGAGCCCGTCTTCGGCATAGGCGGGCGGCGCGGACGCCACGAGCAGCAGCGCGGCGGCCGCGCGCATCGAAATCCGTCGCGTCACGGCGATTCGCTACCAGCAGCGCGTCGAGCGGCCCATCGTGCCGTCGGGGTGGGTGAGCACCATGATGTCGTCGCCCTGCATGGTGACGCGCATCGTGCGGCTTCCCGCCGCGCCGCCCAGGGTCAGCGATTCGCCCTCGAGCGACCAGGTTCCGATCGCGCCGTCGCCCATGCGGAAGCTGCGGTCCTCGCGCACCTCGATCGTGTTCTGGCAGTTGCCGTCGTCGGTCCAGCCGCCGACCAGCTGCGCCTCAAGGCCGTCCGCGTCGCCGGCGTCGTCGCCCGCCCCGCCGCCCTTGCCTCCCGCAGCCGCCGTATCGTCGGATTCCTGGTCGCCCGATTGCGCGTCTTCCTCCTCCTCGTCCCCATCGCGGGTGGACTCTTCCTCGTCATTGTCCTCGCGCGCGGGCTGCTGGCAAGCCGACAGCGACAGCAGCGCCGCTGCGGCGAATGTGATCATCTTCTTCATAGCGTGTCCCCTCCTGCTGGCGCCATCTTAGCGCCAGGCGCGCGCGCGCGAAAGATGGTTTGGAGCGCCCGGCGCGGGCGCGGGGCGTGGCGGCGGAAACAGACAAAGCAGACACCCTGAAGCGCGCATTTCAGCCCGCCTCGTCCTCGGGCCGCCCGCGATCGACCGGCTCGGGCTCTGGCGGCGGGACGGGTTCGCCGCGCAGCGCCGCGTCGAACGCGCGCCAAGCCGCGCGCAGCATCCGGCCGGTGCGGAAAGAGAGGATGGCGACCGGGCCGTCCTGGTGCTGGCGCGTCTCCATCCGATCGAGCCATTTGCCGTAGCGGGCGGGGTCCCGGCAGCGCAGCAGAAACATCGTCAGCCGCTCGTCGAAGTGGCGGCGCTCGCCGACCTGCTCGCCGTGGTGGAAGATCGGGACCGGAACGCCGTTGATCGCGCGCGACATGGCGGCGTCCGAGAGACGCGTCACCGCGACATTCGCGGCCGCTTCCCACGCCAGACGGAAAGCCTGCGCGTCGGGCCGCCGCCGCAGCGCATAGGCCGAGGCGCGGCGCATGCCGATGGCCGTGCAGGCCTCGTCGACGCAGCCGCATTCCGCGAGCGCCTCAATGAACTCGAGCTGCCGGTCGGGCGTCCAGCCGTCATGGCGATAGCGCACGGGGACGGGGCCGAAGCGGGAGCTGTCGTCCGTTTCGTCGGGGGGCCCGGCCGGATCGGCGGTGGTGTCGGGGGTGGGATTGAGTGAGTCGGTCATCCGGCAACGAGACTCCCCTCCCTGCAAGGGAGGGGTCGGGGGTGGGTTGCCTTCGTCTGGCTCGACCTCAGCATTGCGCGCGCCGAGAAAAACCCACCCCTAGCCCCTCCCTTTCAGGGAGGGGAATTAGGATGTCGGCGCAGCCGTCTCGTAGCGAAGCTCGATCCGATAGCACCCGCCCTCGCGCGACTCGAACAGCAGGACGCGGCCACTCATCCCCTCCGGCGGGAGCCACGCGATCAGCGAGCGGGGATCAACGAAGGCGCGATAGACCGCATCCGGAGAAGCGCGGACGAGGCGAGAGTCGGTATCGGTGCGGTCGGGCATGAGGGAGATGTAGCGGGTGGTATGGGCGGGGGCGAGCGGAGGCGTGAATTAGGAATTGTGTCCCCGGAATTCCTGCTTCCCCCGCGCAACCCGCTGGTACATACCGAGGTCGCTGATTTCGTTAGCAGCAAATTCCGATAATTTGCCTCTGAGTTTGCCCTTGGGAGCAATTCCTAAGCTCTCCAACACACTCATTAGTTCCTTCGTAGAGACCATATGGTCCGAAAAATATCGTTGCAGCTCATCCTTCGACATTTCAAGAAGTCGGTCCTGCTCATGAGCAATTCGCTTTTCCGGACTCATTATGATTTCAATGGCAATCTGCCGTCTCGCTGTCTTCTTATCTACGAGAATGCCGTTTTCTCGTGCGAGCATCATTAGATCTGAGTTCGTCAATCGACTTTTGTCTAGACCAGCCACAGCACCTTCCGGTCCTAACCAGTCAGATAAGACTTCTAGGTCAATACCGGTCATACACAGACTCCTGCAAACTCGTCGGTAAGAGCCCGAAACTGACCGGCCTGCTTGTCTGCGTTCGCCCCGCTGATATCATAGACGGGCATGCGTCGCGCAGCCGCCTGTCGAAGGCCATCCCCCTCCGTCACATAAGTCTCGAAAACTCCGCCCGTTCGCCGCAGTCTATTGTATTCAGTTTGCTCACTGTACTTTAGGGTTTCTGCCCATTCACGAGCCATCATCCCGATCGAACCAGAAAATACTGTATCGGTATAGTCTACACCTTGGACGCTCATTCTAATCATATCAACATCAGCATTCACATTGTTGATTTCAGCAATGATAGTAGCTACTCCAATAGACGACTGTCTGTCGAGTTTGACAGGTGAAACGCAATAATCGGACGCATAAATCACAGATCTCAGAACATCAGACACCTCAGGATGACTGTCAATAAGGATGTAGTCGTAATTTTCTTGGATTGGACTAAGTATATAATCCACCATTTGTAAATGTCCAAGAAGCATGAGATTATTTTGACGGATATTATTCGTACTAGGCAACTTATCAACTGACACCGTTGAAAGGCGCGGATCAGCAGGAATTACATCTATCGTGATCGAACCATATTCCCATGGACGGATGTCCACGTCGGGCGTGCGGGCACCGGCACTGTAGAGCTGCTGGAATTTATGATATAGAGTTGTTCCAGAGGCAGCACCAGAATCGAACTCCTCGATGAGATCGGGGAAAAAGCGTCCTGAGATCCCGCCTCTCTGATAGTCCGCATCAACTACTAATACCCGCTTTTCATGGTAGCGCCGGAGCCCTATAGCGACATGATAACAGGCGGTCGTTTTTCCTACCCCGCCCTTCTCGCTAACGAAAGCCACAGTAACTGCCATAGTAGCTCCTTAGACCTCACGAGGCCTCGCGACTAGCTCATCCGGCGGCTGATAGAGCGGTGCTCTCGGCGTGCCCTGCCGGTGGTTCGCTTATATCCGCCATACGATCTTTTCGCAATTCACTCCCCCTTCCCCCGCTCTCGCTCCACCACCTCGCGCAACGCGGCGTTGATCGCGGTCTGGTAGCCGCGCTTGCCGCGCTGGCGGGTCTTGAACCAGTGGAGGATGTCGGCGTCGAGGCGCAGCGTGACCTGCTGCTTGACGGGGCGGTAGAATTTGCCGCGGACGGCGCGGGAGAAATCCGTCCATTCGGGCATCTCGGTGAGGTCGATGTCCTCGTCGGGCATCCGCTCGAGCGCCTCGAGCTCGGCGATGATTTCGGGCGTGAGGCCTTTGGATTTATGAATAACCTTCGTCATATCTTTTTCTTTCGGTTCGCGTTGCCTTGCGCGCGCTGATGATCCGGCCACCTCCGCCCTCGTCATCAAGCGTGTGCACCACGAACAGAGTCGACAGGTGAACCCGCCCGATCGCCCGCCAGCGGTCTTCGTCGGGATACGGGTCGGGCTCGCTCACGAACATCGGATCGTCAAACACCAGCGCGGCGGCCTCGAACGAGACGCCATGATCTTTCAGATTGCGGCGCGCCTTCGGGGCGTCCCAAATCCATTGCATCGTTGTCGCTACAAATATGGGGTTACGAGAAACGAGTCAAGTGTCTTTCTGGGCGCCGCGGCGCGGAGGGGCCCCTCCAACAGGCTCAAGCTGAGCGGGAGGAGGGTTCGGCTCTCGCCCCTCCCTCAGCTCGAATAATACATGTCGAATTCGACCGGGCTCGGCGTCGTCTCCCAGCGCATCTGCTCCTCCCATTTGAGCTCGATATAGGCCGCGATCTGGTCGTCGGAGAAGACGTCGCCCTTGGTGAGGAAGCCGGTGTCGGCCTCGAGCGCGAGCAGCGCCTCGCGGAGCGATCCGCACACCGTCGGCACGCCCACCAGCTCCTGCGGGGGCAGGTCGTAGAGGTTCTTGTCCATCGGATCGCCGGGGTGGATGCGGTTCTCGATGCCGTCGAGCCCGGCCATGAGCAGCGCCGAATAGGCGAGATAGGGGTTGGCGAGCGCGTCGGGGAAGCGGAACTCGACGCGCTTGGCCTTGTCGCCCGCGCCATAGGGGATGCGGCACGAGGCCGAGCGGTTGCGGCTCGAATAGGCGAGCAGCACGGGGGCCTCATAGCCGGGGACGAGGCGCTTGTAGCTGTTGGTGGTCGGGTTGGTGAACGCATTGAGCGCCTTGGCGTGCTTGATCACGCCGCCGATGAAATAGAGGCACATGTCCGAAAGGCCCGCAGAGCCGTTGCCCGCGAACAGCGGCTTGCCGCCCTTCCAGATCGCCATGTGGGTGTGCATGCCCGATC
>JACMKH010000044.1 GCA_014380205.1 Sphingomonadaceae bacterium | reverse complement strand
CGGCCTCGGGAGCCGTCTCGGCCGCCACGTCCGCACCGATATCGCGCGTGTCGGCGCCAAGATCGGTAGCCGTGTCGGGCCGGACGTCCTGACCCACGTCAGCCGTCGTATCCGGTGCGACGTCGGTCCGCACGTCGGCCCCGAGATCTGCGAGCGTGTCGCCCACGTCCGTGCGTGCGTCGCCTGCGTCGATGCGCGGATCGGTGGTGTCTGTGCCAAGGTCGGTCGCGGGCGCGAGGTCAATTACGGCTACAGCGCGGGGAGAGGGGAGACCACGCTCGGCGCGCTCGCCGAGCGCCAGAGCCGCGCCGCGCCGCGCGACGGCGCCGAATGCCGCCAGAACGTCGTCTACGGCATGCAATGGGCCGATCTGATGCCACGCGCCTTCACGGTCTATCCGGGGGCCGAGGTGATCGAGGCGGCGGGCAAGAACGAGGCGCACTGCCGGCTGCGCGTGGTCAGCTTCGCGGCTTCGGCGTCGATGGAGCGGCTTATCAACTGGTATTATACGCGCGCGGTCCGCACCGGTTACAGCGCCGAGCATCAGATCCGCAACGGCAATCACGTCCTTGGCGGCTATCGCGAGCGCGACCAGGGCGCCTTTTTCATCATCTTCGCCAACCATCCCAACGGCGGGACGGCGGTGGATATCGTCGCGAACAACGGGCGGTAGCGCCGGCGAAGCGCCTCAGGAAGCGGTGGACATCCGCGCCGCGGCCATCTCAGGCGAGATGCTGCGGCAGTCGGCCATGATCTCGGGGAACGACAGGTCGGTCGCGTTGCTCAGCGCCGTCTCGGTGTCGGCGATGCACTCGACCTCGCTGCGATAGACGCGCTCCTCCTCACGGACCAGCTGGCACGCGGCCGAACCGTCGCCGCAACCCATTATCGCAAGTACGAAATACGCCGGACCCATCACTCGTCTCCCTTTGAGTGCCCAACATCTAAGCCGGGCGGATCGTTCCCCTTGTGATCGACAACACAGGCGGCAGAATTTTCTGGCGAGCGCCCGACCAGCCCCTATCTTGGCGGTGAATGCCGCCCGACCCCCTCCCCGCATCGACGATCGATCAGGCCGCGCCGGGCTTGGCGGTGTTGCGCCGCTTCCTCCCCTTCCTCTGGCCCGCCGACCAGCCGCGGCTCAAGGCGCGCGTGATCGGCGCGTTCGCGCTCGTGCTCTGCGCCAAGGCGATCATCCTCGCGATGCCCTTCGCCTACAAGGCGGTGGTCGACGCGATGGACGGGATCGCCGATCCGGCGGTGAGCCTCGCGATCGCGCTGGTCGTCGCCTATGCCGGCGCGCGCTTCGGCGGCGTACTGTTCGACAACCTCCGCAACGTGATCTTCGAAAAGGTCGGCCAGACCGCCGCGCGCCGCCTCACCGAGAACGTCTTCGCGCACCTCCACGCGCTCTCGCTGCGCTTCCATCTCGAGCGCAGGACGGGCGGCGTCACCAAGATCATCGAGCGCGGCACCAAGAGCATCGACACGATGCTCTATTTCCTGCTGTTCAACATCGCGCCGACCGCGATCGAGCTCACCGCGGTGTGCGTGATCTTCTGGATCAAATTCGGCTTCGGCCTCGTCGCGGTGACGCTGGGCGTGATCGCGGCCTATGTGCTGTTCACCTGGGCGATGACGCGCTGGCGCACGCGGCTCAGGCGCGACATGGTCGAGCTCGACACCAGCGCCTACAGCCACGCGGTCGATTCGCTGCTCAATTTCGAGACGGTCAAATATTTCACCGCCGAGGCGCGCGAGGCCGAGCGCTTCAGCGCGGCGGTGGGGCAATGGGCCAGCGCGGCGGTGCGCAGCGAGAACAGCCTCGCCGCGCTCAACGTCGGCCAGGCGCTGATCACCAACGCGATGATGGCGGGCGCGATGGGCTACACCGTCTGGGGGTGGAGCCGCGGCATGTTCACCGTTGGCGATGTCGTGCTGGTCAACGCGCTGCTCATGCAGCTCTTCCGCCCGCTCGATTTCCTCGGCACCGTCTACCGTACGATCCAGCAGGGGCTGATCGACATGGAGGCGATGTTCGGCCTGATCGACACCCCCCAGGAGATCCGCGACGCCGAGGACGCGCCCGCGCTGATCGTCCGCGAGGGCGCGATCGCCTTCGACCATGTCGATTTCGGCTATGATCCCGAGCGCCCGATCCTCCGCGATTTCTCACTTACGATCCCCGCCGGCAAGCGCGTCGCGATCGTCGGCCCCTCGGGCGCTGGCAAATCGACCATCGCGCGCCTGCTGTTCCGCTTCTACGATCCCGGCGCGGGCCGCATCCTGATCGACGGGCAGGATATCGCGCATGTCGCGCAATCCAGCCTGCGCGCCGCGATCGGCATCGTCCCGCAGGACACCGTGCTGTTCAACGACACCATCGGCTACAACATCGCCTATGGCCGCGAGGACGCCGACGAGGCCGACATAAGCGCCGCCGCGAGGGGCGCCGCGATCGACGCCTTCATCGCGAGCCTCCCGGAAGGCTATGAAACCCGGGTCGGCGAGCGCGGCCTCAAGCTCTCGGGCGGCGAGAAGCAGCGCGTCGCCGTCGCCCGGGCGCTGCTCAAGGACCCGCCGATCCTGATCCTCGACGAGGCGACCAGCGCGCTCGACAGCCGCACCGAGGCCGCGATCCAGGCGACGCTGGACCAAGCCGCGACCAACCGCACAACACTCGTCATCGCCCACCGTCTCTCCACCATCGTCGCCGCCGATGAGATCGTCGTGCTCGAGGCGGGGCGGATCGCGGAACGCGGCGGCCACGCGGCGCTGCTCGCGCGCGACGGTCTCTACGCCGAGATGTGGGCGCGCCAGCGCGAGGAGCGCGAGGCGGTGACGGCTGGCCGGGAACGCACCTGACCCGAATGCGAACACGCGCGCGCACTTTCCCAGCGCCTCCAAACGCTTGAGTCAATGAACGGTTTACCAGAGCGGCCGAAACGGCTATGAGGGCCGCTTGCTCGAACGGCGAGGGGGGAGCATCTTGATGTTGCCGGAGCCCGGCATGATCGTGGCGGAGCGGCCCGACGCGCGACCGGCGCCGGCCGACGAACCCGCGGACGAGCGCGCGGCGCTGTTCGCGCGGCTGCGCGATCTTCGCGCCAAATTCCCGACCATTGTCTCGAGCAACTACGACGTTTCGGACACGTGCAACCTGAGCTGCGAAGGCTGCCTCTATTTTTCGGGCATCAATTACACCAAGCTCCAGGGCAAGCGCACCGTCACCGAATGGGAGCGGCTGTTCGCCGCCGAGGCCGAGCGGGGCATCAATTTCGGCTATTTCGCGGGCGCCGAGCCGTCGCTGGTTCCCGGAATCCTCCGCGCGGCGTCGCGGCACCTGCGCACGGGCATGATCGCCACCAACGGGATCAAGCGCATTCCCGAGGACATCCGCTATCGCATCCACGTCTCGCTGTGGGGCGACGAAGCGGCGAGCCGCGAGCTGCGCGGCGCCGACAACGGCCCCAAGGCGCTCCGCAACTATCAGGGCGACGACCGCGCGATCGCGGTCTACACGATCAGCCGCCGCAACATCGACCAGATCGTTCCCGTCAGCCGGATGTGCGCCGATCACGGCGTCCCGATCACCTTCAACTATTTCTCGCCGACCGACGACTATCAGGCGCGGCTCGCGGGTTCGGTGACCAGCGAGAGCGACTATTTCCATGCGAGCTCGAGCGAGGACAATCTCGCCCTGACTCCGGCGGACCTGCTCCGCGCGCACGAAGCGATCGCCGAGGCCCGGTCGCGCCACCCCGACGCGATCTGGTATTCGCTCGACTATGACCGCTGGATCACGAGCGGCGAGCCGCTCTACCGGCTCGACGCCGAAGGCATCGCGATCGACTGCGGCAATCGCGTGTCGCCCGCGCACCGCCACATCAACGCCGACCTCACGATCAGCACGGGCAAATGCTGCTCGCCCAACATCGATTGCCGCGAATGCCGCGCCTATCTGCAAGGCTATGCCACGCTGCTCAGCCGGCTGCGCACCTTTTCGAAGCAGCCGCGCGACTTCCGCATGTGGCTCGACGTCTGGGAGCTTTGGATGCGGCTCTTTCTGCTGCCCGAGCATCGCGGGGAGGGCGCGGTTCGCTGACGCCCCAGCGAAATGATCGCTTTCCTATTTGTTCCTTTTATGTTCCCATATGCGGCGTGCCCATGGAGTCGCCATTCGCCGTTCGGACGGTCTCATCCCCGCCATCGGGAGTCGGGTGCGCCCGACAGGATCGCAAGAAATTCGCTCCAAGCCATGAACTTTGTAAACTTCGGCCCACGCCGCACGCCCCCCAGACGCGTGACGGTTCGCGCAAATCGCCTATGCTCGGGCAGATGCGCTCGCCCGAATCGATCCTCCACGCCATCTTCGGCTTCGCCGAGTTTCGCGACACCCAGCGCGCGGTGATCGATCGCGTGATGGCGGGGAAGCACAGCCTCGCGATCATGCCCACCGGCGCGGGCAAGTCGCTGTGCTATCAGATTCCCGCGCTCGCGCGGCCGGGGACGGGGCTCGTGATCTCGCCGCTGATCGCGCTGATGCACGATCAGGTGCGCGCGGCCGAGGCGGTCGGCATCCGCGCGGCGACCCTGACCTCGGCCGACAGCAACCGCGCCGAGACGATCGAACGCTTCCGCGCGGGCGCGCTCGACCTGCTCTACGCCGCGCCCGAACGCGCCTCGGGCGAGGCGTTCCAGGAGATGCTGACCCAAACGCCGCTGGCGCTGATCGCGATCGACGAGGCGCATTGCGTCTCCGAATGGGGCCATGACTTCCGCCCCGACTATCGGCTGCTGCTCCCGCTGCTCGATCGCTTCGCCGACGTCCCCCGGCTCGCGCTCACCGCGACCGCCGACCGCGACACGCGCGCCGACATCCTCGCCCAGCTCGGCATCCCCGAGGAGGGGATGATCGTCGCGGGTTTCGACCGCCCCAACATCCGCTACATCGTCGAGCCGCGCAGCCACCGCACGAAGCAGGTGCTCGCGCTGGTCCGCGAGCAGCCCGGGCCGGGCATCGTCTACACCCACAGCCGGGCCTCGGCCGAGACGCTCGCCGAGGCGATCGCCGCGACCGGGCGTCCCGCGCGTGCCTATCACGCAGGCCTCCCGCCCGAGCTGCGCGCCGCCAACCAGGCAGCGTTCGTCGCCTCGGAGGAGATGGTGATGTGCGCCACGATCGCCTTCGGCATGGGGATCGACAAACCCGACGTCCGCTTCGTCGCGCACGCCGCGCTGCCCAAATCGATCGAGGCCTATTATCAGGAGACCGGCCGCGCGGGCCGCGACGGCGACCCCGCCGAGGCGCGCCTCTTCTGGGGCGCGAGCGATTTCGCCACCGCGCGCGACCGGATCGAGCGCGAGGTCGAGCCCGAGCGCCGCCAGGGAGAGCGCGCGCGGCTCAACGCGCTCGGCGCGCTCGTCGAATCGGCGGGCTGCCGCCGCGCGATCCTGCTCCGCCATTTCGACGAGGATCCGCCCGAGAGCTGCGGCAACTGCGACAACTGCCTCGCCCCGCCGAGCGCGCTCGACGCGACCGAGACCGCGCGCAAGCTCTTGTCCGCCGTCTACCGCACCGGCCAACGCTTCGGCGTCGGCCATCTGCTCGATGTGCTCGCGGGGAATGAGAGCGAGCGTGTGCGCAATCTTCGCCACGATCGCCTCAGCGTCTTCGGCATTGTCAACGCGGAGGAGGCCGCGCTGATCCGCCCCGTCGCCCGCCTCTTGCAGACCAGCGAGGCGCTCGTCCCCACCGAGCACGGCGGCCTGGCGCTCGGCCCCGCCGCGCGCGCGATCCTCAAGGGCGAGGAGAGCGTGTCGCTAGTGCTGCCGCCCCGCCGCGAGCGCCAGCGTCGCGGCGAACGCGTCGCCAACCCGATCGGCGATCCGCTGTTCGAGGCGCTACGCGAGAAGCGCAAGGAGATTGCGATCGCCACCGCGGTCCCGCCCTATGTCGTCTTCCACGATTCGACGCTCCGCGAGATGGCCGCCGCCAAGCCCGCCACGCTCGCCGAGCTGTCGCGCCTGGGTGGTGTGGGCGAACGCAAGCTCGCGGCGTATGGAGAGGCGTTCCTCGAAGTGATCGGACGTTTCCAACAATGACCACCGCCACGTTCCGCCAGCTTGGCGATACCGTCTACGCCTCCCCCCAGATCGGCCCCGCCGACATCGCCGAGGCAGCCGCGCTCGGCGTCACCTTGGTCGTCAACAACCGCCCCGACGGCGAGGCGCCCGACGAGCCGCAGGGGGCCGAGATCGAGGCGGCGGCGCGCGCGGCGGGGCTCGACTATGTCGCGATCCCGGTGACCCATGCGGGTTTCGCGATGCCCCCGGTCGAGGCGATGCGCGCGGCGCTCGACGGCGCGGCGGGCAAGACGCTCGCCTATTGCCGCTCGGGGACGCGCTCGACGCTGCTCTGGGCGTTGACCGAGGCGCGCTCCGGCGCCGATCCCGAGGCGCTGAGCGAAGCGGCGGCGGCGGCGGGCTACGATCTCGCGCCGATCCGCGCGATCCTGGACGCCTTCGCCGCCGACGGGCGATGAGCTGGCTCGTCCTCGGAGGTTCGCTTGCCGCGGTGCTCGCGCTCGCCGCG
>JACMKH010000339.1 GCA_014380205.1 Sphingomonadaceae bacterium | reverse complement strand
TACAGGCGCTCGCTCCGCGCCCCCGCCGGCCACGCCCAGGTAGCTCAGTTGGTAGAGCACGTGACTGAAAATCACGGTGTCGGCAGTTCGATTCTGTCCCTGGGCACCACCGCCGAGAGCTGGGCGGCTTGTCGATCCGGCGTTCACCCGGCGCTGCTCACCACTGCATAAATGTTCTCCCGCTTGCATTTCGTTCGCGCTCGATTAACGGCGCGATCCCTGCCGGCATTGGTTCGCCGGCGAGATGGAGAAGAACATTGCTGGAGCGATTGCCTGCAAGGGCGTCGCGTCTCGCGTTCCGTTCCTGAGCTAGAGGCGCTCCCGTAGCGCCGCGGCCAAGTCCGGACGCCGCCGCAGCGCCCCCAGAAAACGCATTTGATGCGTCCCGTGTTGGCGCGCGCTCGCGCGCGTCCGCGCGGGATGGGGACACGGGATTGTATGACCGAATTCGAGACCGTCAGAAGCATGCTGCTTCGGATCCACAAGCGAGCGCCGGCCTCGGCGCGCCTGTCGGACGTGCTGCGCGATTGGACCGCCGCGCATTGGTCCTGGCTCATTGGGGCGACGGATTTGGGCGAAAAGCCGCCCGAGGGCGAAGCCCTTCTGCGCGCCATGGCTGGGGCCTCTCCGGTCGCCGGCCCGCAGCCGCACGTCCTCGCGAGATCGTCGCACTGCTTCGTCGCGAGGCGGAGGCGCGGCCCGGCGTGGCCTCGCCGATGGAATTTTGACATGTCCGCTCAGTGCCGGTCGGGATAAGTCTCGCCGATCCAGAGCCCCAAACGCCGCGCCTTTCCGCTCTGGATTCCGGCTTTCGCCAGAATGACGGATTAGGCCGGCCGCCCGCCCCTATTCGTAGTCGCCGCCCATGTTGGTGTTGCGCGGCGGGGCGGCGGCGGTGAGGCGGAGCGCCTCGGCGCTCTGCGCGAGCGACCCAAGCGCATCGGGTGCCTCCTCGTCGTCGATCTGGACGCGCTGGAGCCCCGAGATCAGCGCCTCCTCGAGATGCGTCGGCTTGACGGTCTCCTCAGCGATCTCGCGCAGCGCGACGACCGGGTTCTTGTCGCGGTCGCGGTCGATGGTGAGCTCGCCGCCGCCCGAAATCTGGCGCGCGCGCTGCGAGGCGAGCAGCACGAGATCGAAACGGTTGGGGATCTTGTCGACGCAATCCTCGACGGTGACGCGCGCCATGCTGCGGCTTCCTTGCAAAATCGGCGATGGCCGGGGAGGCGCGCAGATAGGCGCGGAGGCCGCGAGAGTCAATGATTCCGTGGCTTGCGGATGCACCGGCTTTGTCCGACAAGCGCGGATATGGCCGATCAGGAGGCGCCCTCGCACGCGCTCCCCGACGTCGCGGGGCACAGCTTCGTCTTGCTCCCCGTGGGCCCCGCGCGGCTCGACGCGGTGGTCCGCATGATCGGCGAGGCGAAAGCCAGCGTCCGCCTGCTCTTCTACATCTTCATCGACGATGCCAGCGGGCGGCGCGTGCGCGATGCGCTGCTCGCCGCGCACCGCCGCGGCGTCGCGGTGTCGCTGCTCGTAGACGGCTTCGGCAGCAAGGACACGCCCGACGAATTCTTCGCGCCGCTCGATGGCTCGGACGCCTATTTCTGCCGCTACGAGCCGACGCGCGGGCGGCGCTATCTGCTTCGCAATCACCAGAAGCTGGTCATCGCCGACGAGAAGCGCGCGATCGTCGGCGGCTTCAACATCGAGGACTGTTATTTCGCCGAGCGCGGCGACCCGAAGGGCTGGCGCGACCTCGGGCTCGCGCTCGAGGGGCCGGCGGCGACGCGCCTCGCCGCCTATTTCGACGCACTCGCCGAATGGGCCCAGCGCAAGCGATCGAAGGTCAAGGAAGTGCGGCGCTTCCTCTACCGCTTCACCGAGCAGGACGGCGACGTGCGCTGGCTGCTCGGCGGCCCGACCAACGACCTCAGTCCCTGGGCGAACAGCCTGCGTCTCGCGCTCGCGCGCGCGAGCCGCGCCGACATCGTCGCGGCCTATTTCGCGCCCTACTGGGCGTTCCTGCGGCTGCTTCGCGGCGTCGCCGAGCGCGGAAGCGCGCGCGTGATCACCGCCTCGCGCTCGGACAACAACGCGACCATCGCCGCCGCGCGCAACCGCTACCAATATCTGCTGCCGGGCGTGCGCATCTACGAATATCAGCCGATGATGCTCCACACCAAGCTCTATGTCGTCGACGACACGGTCTATCTCGGCTCGGCCAATTTCGACACGCGCAGCCTTTATCTCAACCTCGAGCTGATGATCCGCGTGCGCGACGCGGGTTTCGCCGCCGCGATGCGTCGCTATGTCGACGGCGAGGCGGCCGATTCGGACGAAATCACGCCCGAGGAATATGCCGCGAGCCAGACGCTCTGGACGCGGATCAAGGGGCGGCTGAGCTATCTGCTCATCTCGGTGCTCGACTACAACATCTCGCGCCGGCTCAACTTCGGCATCGACGGCGATTGACGCGCGCCGCGCGCGAGACCGGAGCGGGCTCTAGCTTCCCCCCTTCACCGCGTTCCTCGGCCGCAGCATCCCCGGTCCGATGAAGCCGATCGAGCCCAGCGCGAGCGAGTCCTGCTTGAGCTTGGCCGACATCTCCTCGTACTCCTTCTCCATCTCGGGGGTCACGCTCGCGCGCGTCTCTTCGAGCGCGGCCTCGAAATTGGCCATCGTTACCTCTTCGGCCTTGAGCGATTTCCTCAGCGCGAACAGCCCCGCGCGCCGCGTCAGATCCTCGAGGTCCGCGCCGGTGAAGCGCTCGGTGCGCGCCGCGAGCGAATCGAGGTCGACGTCGCTCGCGAGCGGCATCGCCTCGGTGTGGATCGCGAGAATGCGCCGCCGCCCGCCCTCGTCGGGAACGGGGACATAGATCAGCTCGTCGAAACGTCCCGGCCTCAGCAGCGCGGGGTCGATCAGATTGGGCCGGTTGGTCGCGCCGATCACGACGATCGACTGCATCTCCTCGAGCCCGTCCATCTCGGCGAGGATCGTGTTGACCACGCGCTCGGTGACCTGCGGCTCGCCGAGCCCGCCGCCGCGCGCGGGAACGAGGCTGTCGAGCTCGTCGATGAAGATCACGGTTGGCGCGACCTGGCGCGCGCGCGCGAACAGCCGCGCGATCTGCTGCTCGCTCTCGCCATACCATTTGGAGAGCAGGTCCGATGATTTGGTCGCGATGAAATTGGCCTCGGCCTCGCGCGCGACCGCTTTCGCCAGCAAGGTCTTGCCCGTCCCGGGCGGCCCATAGAGCAGGAAGCCTTTCGCCGGGCGAATGCCCATCCGGCGGAACGCGTCGGGGTCCTTGAGCGGCAGTTCGACGCCCTCCTTCAAGCGCTCCTGCGCGTCGTCGAGCCCACCGATGTCGTCCCAACCGACATTGGGCGCCTGGACCATCACCTCGCGCATCGCCGAGGGTTGGACGCGCTTGAGCGCCTCGAGAAAGTCGTTGCGCGTCACCGAGAGATTGTCGAGCACCTCGGCGGGGATGGTGCGCTCCTCGAGGTCGATCATCGGCAGCATGCGGCGCACCGCCTCGATCGCCGCCTCGCGGGTCAGCGCGGCGAGATCGGCGCCGACGAACCCGTAGGTCTGGCGCGCGAGCTCATCGAGGTCGACGCCCTCGGCGAGCGGCATGCCGCGCGCGTGGATGCCGAGCACCTCGCGCCGCCCGCGCTCGTCGGGGACGCCGATGATGATCTCGCGGTCGAAGCGGCCGGGGCGGCGCAAGGCCTCGTCGATCGCTTCGGGGCGGTTGGTCGCGGCGATCACGACAAGGTTGGCGCGCGCCTGGATGCCGTCCATCAAGGTCAAGAGCTGCGCGACGAGCCGCTTCTCGGTCTCGCCGGTGACGCGGTCGCGCTTGGGCGCGATCGAATCGATCTCGTCGATGAACAGGATCGAGGGCTGCGCGGCGGCAGCCGCCTCGAACACCTGGCGCAGCTTCTTCTCGCTCTCGCCATAGGCCGATCCCATGATCTCGGGGCCGTTGATCAGGAAGAACTGCGCGTCGCTCTCGTTGGCGACCGCGCGCGCGAGCAGCGTCTTGCCGGTGCCGGGGGGGCCGTGGAGCAGCACCCCGCGCGGCGGATCGACGCCGAGCCGCTGGAAGAGCTCGGGATAGCGCAGCGGCAATTCGACCATCTCGCGGATCTGGTCGATCGTCGCGCCCATCCCGCCAAGATCGTCATAGGTGACGTCGGCGCGGCGCTCGGCGGTCGGCTGGGTGAACTCCGACTTGAGTTCGACCTCGGTGCCCGCGTCGATGTGAACGATTCCGCTCGGCGTCGTCGCGACGACGTTGAGCCTGATCTCTTGGAGCGCGAAGGCGGGCGCGTTGAGCATCTGCTGGAGCTGGGGTGGAATGTTCTTGCGGTCGATCGGGCGCTGGCCCGCGGTGGCGACGACGTCGCCCTGCGTCAGGGGCCGCATGCCGAAGCTGCGCTTGAGCGCCTGCGCGCTGCCCTGGAGACGGAGGTTGGGCTGCGCGGGCGCGAAGACGACGCGCTTCGCGGGCCGCGATTCGGCCTTGACAACGCTCACCACCTCGCCCGCCCCGATCGCCGCGTTCGCGCGCTGTAGCCCGTCGATCCTGAGGATCGCGAGCCCTTCGTCCTCGGGATAGGGCAGCACCGCGCGCGCGGGCGTCGGGCGCTTGCCGCGAATCTCGATGACGTCGCCCTCGGCGACCCCGAGCGCGTTCATCGTCTCGCGCGACATGCGCGCGAGGCCGCGCCCCGAATCCTCGGGCCGCGCGTTGGCGACCTGGAGCTTCTGCCCCTCCTGCTCTGCATTCTTCTCGGAATCGGCCATGCCGCGCGCTGCTCCTTGTTTCGGAAGCGAACATAGGAGCCCGCGCGCCGGTTGCGAACCCGCCGCGCTTTTTCCGCGGCTAAGCTGGCGTGCAAGCAAAAAAAACGGGCCGGTCCCGAAGGACCGACCCGAAGTTTTCTTAGGAGAGGATGCCTGAAAGGCCCGCCCTATGTGCGCCGCAATATGTGATCTCGCAAGTGCGAAGGATAATTCCTCGATTGCAGGAATTGCATCTTACAACTAGAGCGTTTGGCCAATCCGATGGGGCGCGCTAGCTTGTAATTCACGCCGCGACGCACAAAATCGGGGTGCAAGGAGTGAGCCGATGCGCAGATTGCCGCCGCTTACCGCGATCGAGGCGTTCGTCCTGGTCGCGCGGCTGGGCTCGGTCCGCGCGGCCGCCGAGGAGCTGTCGCTTTCCTCGCCCGCGCTCAGCCGCCGCGTCCAGGCGCTCGAGAATTTCCTCGGCCGGCCGCTGTTCGAGCGCCGCCGCCACGCGATGGCGCTCAACGCCGAAGGCGAAGCGCTGCTCGCGCGGATCGCGGACCCGCTTGATCAGCTTGCCGACGCGATCGAATCGGCGACGGGCGCGGGCGAGCTGATGCGGCTGAGGCTCGGCGTGCTCCCCCTGTTCGCCGCGCAGCGGCTGATGAGGCGGCTCCCCGAGCTGCGCGCCGCGCACGCCGACCTCCATATCGACATCGACACCGCGGCCCACGGGACCGCGCGGCTCGGCGACGGGCTCGACGCGGCGATCACGCTCGCGCGCGCGGTCGATCCGAGCCTTTACGCGCGACGCATGGAGCGCGATCGCATTGTCGCGATCGGCGCGCGGGCTCTGCTTGAAGGCGAGCATCCGCTCATCGATCCCGGCGGGCTAGCCGCGATGACGATCTTCCTCCACCGCGACATGCCCGAGAATTTCGCGATCTGGCGCGACGCGATCGGCCAGCCCGATCTCGATCCCGCCGCCGAGGACCATTTCGATTCGGGCCAGCTCATGCTCGACGCCGCGGCGCAAGGGCTCGGCGTCGCGTTCATGCTCGAGAGCCATTTGCGCGACGCGTGTGATGACCGCCTCGTCAGCCTGTTCGGCGCCCGTTCGGCCCCGAGCCCCTACAGCTACTGGTTCGCGTGCCGCCATAGCGCGCTCAGGCGCAAGCCCGTTCGGCTGTTCCACGACTGGCTGTTCGACACGCTTGTGGAGGAGAGCCCCCATCCCGCGCACCCTGAGCCTGTCGAAGGGTGATTGGCGCGAGGGTTCGGGTAGCACCCTTCGACGAGCTCAGGGTGAGCGGGACTTGTGTGTGATTCTCCCGGCTATCGCTGAAGCCGCATGACCAGCTCGCGGATCACCGAGCGCGGCGCGAAGCGGCCCGACTGGACCATCATCTTGTTGACCGCGCCGGGGATGACGATCGCCTTGTTCCTCTCGAGCCCCTTCAGCCCCGCCTCGACCACCGCCTCGGGGCCTCCCGCGAAATTCTTGAACAGATAGCTGTCCTTCATCCCCGCGGTCTCGGCGAACTCGGTGTGCGTCGCGCCGGGGCAGAGCGCGGTGACCTTGATATTGTGCGGCCCGAGCTCCTCGTGGAGCGCCTCCGAAAGCGAGAGCAGATAGGCTTTCGTCGCATAATAGACCGCCATGTTGGGCCCGGCCTGGAAGGCGGCGGTCGAGGCGACGTTGAGGATCGCGCCGCCGCCGTGCGCGATCATCGCGGGGACGGTGCGCGCGATGAGGTCGGTCGGCGTCGCGGTGTTGACCTGGATCATGTCGGCGAGATCGCCCGGCGCCTGCTCGCGGAAGGGCCCGCGAAAGCCGAAGCCCGCGTTGTTGATCAAGGTCGCGACGTAGCAGCCGTTGGCCTCGACCGCCGCGACCACCGCCTCGGGCGCGTCGTAATCGCTCAGATCCTCGGCGATGACAATCGCCGCGCCGCCGATCTTGCGCGCGAGCGCGTCGAGCCGGTTCTTGCGGCGCGCGACCAGCACGACCCTGTCGCCGCGCTTGGCGCAGGCGCGCGCGAACAGCTCGCCGAGCCCGCTCGACGCGCCCGTGACGAGCGTTACCGGATTGGCCATCGCGCGGCTCAGCTCGCCTTCATCGACCGGATCACGCCGGGGGAGCGGGGCGGCTCGCCCTTGGGCAGCGCGTCGATATGCTCCATTCCCTCGGTGACCTCGCCCCAGACGGTGTATTGCTTGTCGAGGAAGCTCGCATCGTCGAGGCAGATGAAGAACTGGCTGTTGGCGCTGTCGGGATTGTTGGTTCGCGCCATCGAGCAGGTGCCGCGGACGTGCGGTTCCTTCGAGAATTCCTGCTTGAGGTCAGGCTTGTCCGACCCCGACGTGCCCGTGCCCGTCGGATCGCCGCCCTGCGCCATGAAGCCGGGGATGACGCGGTGAAACACGACGCCGTCGTAGAAGCCCTCGCCAGCGAGCTCGGTGATCCGCGCGACGTGGTTGGGCGCGAGATCGGGGCGCAGGCGGATGACGACGTCGCCGCTGTCGAGCGTCATTGTGAGCGTGTCAGGCATTAGAATCCTTTCGGTTTGGAGGACGCGTCTAGGCAGCCGCCGCTTGCTCCGCCAGCCCATATTCGGCGGCGACAAGCCGGTAGCTTTCGAGCCGCGCCTGATGATCTGCGAGGATGTTGACGAGCATCATCTCGTCTGCGCCATATTCCCCGGCGACCGCGTCGAGCCCCGCGCGGACCTCGACGGGCGTCCCGACGATCGTCCGCCGCCGGCGCGTGGTCAGCGCGGCGGGGTTGTCGGCGAGGAACGCCTCGGCGGTCTCGATCGAGGGCACCGCGATGAACTTGCCCTGGAAGAGCAGCGCGCCGAGCATCGCGGCGGGCTTGGCGAGCCGCTCCGCCGCCTCGCGCGTTGCCGCCGCGACCGTCCAGCTCGCCACCGCGAGATAGGGCTCGGCGAACAGGATCGAGGGCCTGAACCGACGGCGGTATTCGGCCGCGATCGCCGCGCCACCCGGATTGATGAAATCGGCGAAGCAATAGGGCAGCCCCGCCTCGGCCGCCCACACCGCGCTGTCCATCGACGAGCCGAGCAGCCAGATTTCGGGCGATCCGCCGCCGCCGGGAAAGGTCGCGATCAGCGGCGCGAAGGGATGTTCCTCGGGCAGGCCGTCGCGGCAATAGGCGATCAGCTCGGCGAGGTTGGGAGGGAAGTCGTCGAAGCGCGCGTTGCGCGAGCGGTCGCGCTGGAGCGCGAGCGTCGCGCGTCCGTCGGTGCCCGGCGCGCGGCCGATGCCGAGATCGAGTCGCCCCGGCGCGAGCGCCGCGAGCAGATGGAAGGTCTCCGCCACCTTGAACGGCGAATAATGCGGCAGCATGATCCCGCCCGAACCGACGCGAATCCGCCGCGTCGCCTGAGCCACCGAGCCGATCAGCGCCTCGGGCGCGGCGCCCGCGAGCGCGGGGCTCGCGTGATGCTCGGCGAGCCAGTAGCGCGCATAGCCGAGATCGTCGCAGAGCCTCGCGAGCTCGATCGTGTTGGCGATCGCGCCCGCCGCGTTCGATCCCTCGACGATCGGCGACTGGTCGAGCACCGAGAGGCGGTATTGCGTGGGCATGACCCGCATATGGTTGCCGCGTGGCGCGATGAAAGGCTAAGGCGCTCGCCGTAATCCCATACCGCCAGGAGCGTCGCATGGCCCAAACCGAAAGCGAGGACGCTCCAATCGAAACCCCGGCGACCGACCTCGACGAGGACGATCGACTCCGCCCGCAATTTGTCGAGGAGGTGCTCGAGCGCGTCGAGGCGGGCGACAGCGAGGGCGCGCGCGAGATGGTGGGGCGGCTCCACCCCGCCGATATCGCCGACCTGTTCGAGCTGGTCGATCGCGACGAGCGCATGCCGCTCGCCGCCGCGCTCGCCGACCTGCTCGACGCCGATGTTATCGCCGAACTTAACGACCACGTCCGCGAAGAACTGATCGACGCGCTCGAGCCGCACCAGGTCGCCGAGATCGCGGGCGAGCTCGACACCGACGACGCGGTCGCGATGATCGAGGATCTCGAGGAGGACGAGCAGCGCGCGATCCTGCGCGCGCTCGACCCCGACGATCGCGCCGCGATCGAGGAGGCGCTCGCCTATCCCGACGAGTCGGCCGGCCGGCTGATGCAGCGCGAGCTGATTGCGGTCCCTGAGCATTGGACCGTCGGCGACGTGCTCGATTATCTGCGCGGCAACGACGACCTCACCGAGGATTTCTGGGAAGTCTTCGTCGTCGATCCTTCGCACAAGCCGATCGGCACCTGCGCGCTGAGCTGGATTCTGCGCACCCAGCGCGCCGTCCCCGTCGCCGAGGTGATGAAGCGCGAGCAGACGCTGATCCCGACCGCGATGGACCAGGAGGAGGTCGCGCTGCGCTTCCAGAAATACGGGCTGATCTCGGCGGCGGTGGTCGACGATGTGGGCCGGCTGGTCGGGATGATCACTGTCGACGACGTCGTCGACATCATCCAGGAGGAGGCGGGCGAGGACATCCTCAAGCTCTCGGGCGCGGGCGAGGGCGACATCAACGAGCCCTTCGGCGAAGCCTATGCCGCGCGTGTCCGCTGGCTGATCGCCAACCTCGGCACCGCGCTGGTCGCCTCGTCGATCATCGCGGCGTTCGGCGCGGCGATCGAGGCGATGGTCGCGCTCGCTGTGCTCATGCCGATCGTCGCCTCGATCGGCGGCAACGCGGGGACGCAGACCATGGCGGTCGCGGTGCGTGCGCTCGCGATGAACCAGCTGACGCGATCAAACACCTTGCGGACGATCAGGCGCGAGATCGCGGTTGCGCTCGCCAACGGCGCGACGATCGCGGCGCTGATCGGCGTGGGCGCGGGGCTGGTGTTTGGCAACTGGGCGCTGGGGCTCGTGATCGCCGCCGCGATGCTGATCAACATCGTCGTCGCGGGCCTCGCCGGCGTGCTGGTCCCGTTGCTGCTCGAGCGGCTCGATCAGGATCCGGCGGTGGCCAGCTCGGTTTTCGTCACGATGATCACCGATTCGATGGGGTTCCTGGCGTTTCTGGGATTAGCGGTGGCCGCGGGGCTGGCGGGCTGACTTGATCGGCCGTCACGCCAAAACCACATCGCCGCTGTGCCCGCGCTCCATCTCACCAAGGTCGCCTTCGCCTGCGATTCGGTTGATTATCTGCGCGAGCGCATCGCCGCGCGCGCGGTCGATGGTGAGGTCACGATCACCACGCGCTATCGCCCGACGCGCCACGCCGAGCTGATCGGAGGCTCGCTCTACTGGATCGTCAAGCACCGGCTCGCCGCGCGCTCGCGCATCCTCGGTTTCGTAGAGGCCGAAGGCGAGAAACGCTGGCAGATAAGGCTCGCGGCCGAACTTGTCTCTGTCCGCGCGCGGCCCAAGCGCGCGCATCAGGGCTGGCGCTATCTCAAGGGCGAAGATGCGCCCGCCGATGTCGCGGGTGACAATTCGGGGCTCGCCGCGCTCCCGCCCAAGGTGCTCGACGAGCTCGTGCGCATCGCATTGATTTGAGCGATGCATTCTACCCACCGCTCACTCTGAGCTTATCGAGGGGGTGCATCCCGACGCTTCGACAGGCTCAGCGTGAGCGGATCGGTAAGTGCTGGCCATCCGCACCCGTTATTGATAATCAATCGCATCATGCGTCTCCACGAGCTCCCGATGAACCGGCCCGCCACCATCGCCGCGATTGCGTGGGGCGATCTGCGCGAGACCGACGCGCGGCGGCTCCGCGAGCTCGGCTTCGATGAGGGCGTCAGCGTCGAGAAGCTCCACCAGGCACCGCTCGGGCGCGATCCGCTTGCGGTGCGAGTGGGGCGTATGACGGTGGCCATCCGGCGCGCGCACGCCGCCGCGGTCTCGGTCGAAGTCGCGGCGTGACCGGGTTCCCGATGGTCGCGGTGGTCGGCAATCCCAATGCCGGCAAGAGCGCGCTGTTCAACGCGCTGACCGGAGCGCGCCAGAAGGTCGGCAACTATCCGGGCGTGACGGTCGAGCGCCATTCGGGGCGGCTGTGGCTTCCCGACGGGCGGCCGGTCGAGCTCGTCGACCTGCCCGGCGCCTATAGCCTCGATCCGTCGAGCCCCGACGAGGCGGTGACGCGCGACGTCGTCACCGGCGCGCAGGCGGGCGAGGCGCTCCCCGACGCGCTGATCGTCGTGATCGACGCGGCTAATCTCGACAATCATCTGCGCTTTACGCTCCAGCTGATCGCGCTCGGGCTGCCCGTCGTTGTCGCGCTCAACATGGTCGATCTCGCGACGCGCGACGGGCTCGAGATCGATCCCGCGATCCTCGCGCGCGCGCTCGGCGTTCCCGTCATCCCGACCATCGCGGTGCGCAAGCGCGGGATCGACGATTTGAAGGAGGCGGTCGGCCGCATCGTCGCGGGCGAGAACATTCGGGTGATCGCGCCCGGCCACGGCGATCCCGTCGACGCCTTCGACATGATGCTCCACCAGCGCCGCGCGCGCGAAATCGCCGCGCTCGCGATCGTCGCGGAGAAGCCCGCACGGCAATGGACGCGGCGCGTCGACGCGGTCGTGCTCAACCCCGTCGCCGGCCCGCTGATCCTCGCCGCGCTGCTGTTTGTGATGTTCCAGGCGGTGTTCTCCTGGTCGGCGGCCCCGGTCGCGTTGATCGAGGGGTTGCAGGGCTGGCTGAGCGAGGGCGCGTCCGCGCTGCTGCCAGAGGGCGTCGTGCGCTCCTTCTTCGTCGACGGCGTGATCAACGGCGTCGGCTCGGTGGTCGTGTTCCTGCCCCAGATCCTGATCCTTTTCCTGTTCATCCTGATCCTTGAGGCGACCGGCTACATGACGCGCGCCGCCTTCCTGATGGACCGACTGATGGCGCGCGTCGGGCTTTCGGGGTCGTCGTTCATCCCGCTACTCTCCTCCTTCGCCTGCGCGATCCCCGGGATCATGGCGACACGCACGATCGACGACCCCAAGGACCGGCTCACCACGATCCTGATCGCGCCGTTGATGACCTGCTCGGCGCGGCTCCCGGTCTATGCGATCATCATCGCCGCCTTCATCCCTAACGACAGCGTCGGACCGGGGATCGGGCTCCAGGGCCTCGTGCTGTTCGGCCTCTATGTCGCCGGGATCGCCGGCGCGCTGCTCGCCGCGCTCGTGCTCAGGCGCACGGTGGCGAAGGGCGCGGCGGGCAGCTTCATGATGGAGATGCCCAAATATCAGCTCCCCACGCTGCGCGACATCGCGATCGGGCTGTGGATCCGCGCATGGATTTTCCTCAAGCGCGCGGGAACGATCATCTTTTTCACGACGATCATCCTCTGGGCGCTGCTCTCCTTCCCGCAAAAGCCCGCCGAGGTCCCGGGGACGCAGAGCGAATATTCGGTCGCGGGGACGATCTCCGAGGGGCTCCACGTCATCGTCGCGCCGATCGGCTTCAGCCAGGATATCGCGCTCGCGCTGATCCCCGCGATGGCGGCGCGGGAGGTCGCGGTGTCGGCGCTCGCCACGACCTATGCGATCGACCAGAGCGACGAGGCGCTTGTTGAGCAATCGCTCGGCGAGCGCCTCCAGAGTCGCTGGAGCCTGCCCACCGCGCTCGCCTTCCTCGCCTGGTTCGTGTTCGCGCCGCAATGCCTCTCGACCATCGCGGTGACGCGCCGCGAGACCAACGGCTGGCGCTGGCCGATGTTCATGCTGGGGTACCTGTTCGCACTGGCATATTTGGCGGCGGGCGCTACCTACTGGACGGCAACGGCCTTGGGCCTCTAACGCGATTCCAGGAGAAGAATATGGCGGGCAGCGTCAACAAGGTGATCCTTATCGGCAATCTCGGCGCGGACCCCGAGACCAAGACTTTTCAGAACGGCGGCAAGGTCTGCAACCTGCGCGTTGCGACCTCGGAGAACTGGAAGGACCGCAACACCGGCGAGCGCCAGGAGCGCACCGAATGGCATTCGGTCGCGATCTTCGGCGAAGGCCTCGCGGGGGTCGCCGAACGCTATCTGCGCAAGGGATCGAAAGTCTATCTCGAGGGCCAGCTGCGCACGCGCAAATGGCAGGACCAGTCGGGCAACGACCGCTACTCGACCGAGGTCGTGCTGCAAGGCCCTGGCGCGGTCATGACGATGCTCGACCGCGCGGGCGAGGGTGGAGGCGGAGGCGGAGGCGGCGACTGGAGCGGCGGTGGCGGCGCGAGCCGTAGCGGTGGCGGGGCAAGCGAGGACAGCTGGAGCGGTGGCGGGGGCCAGCGCGGTGGCGGCGCGCGCCCGGCCGGCGGCGCGTTCGACGACGATCTCGATGACGACGTGCCGTTTTAGTCGAGAGCCTCGAATGCCTACCGCCTCGCCGAGGGCTGGAAATCGGCGCGCGCATCAGGCCTGACCGTGTAGTGCCAGACGATGGCGATCATCGCGGCCGGCTCACACCACGCCGAGCGCGCGCGTAAAGCCCAGCGTCGAACACCTCCTGGCAGCGGATCACCTTGCCGTCCGCGTGAAGGTGTGGATGAGGTCTTCCGGAAGTGCGGACGGGAGGAGGAGATAGTCGAAAGCGGAAGCGATATCAGCACCCGACGCAAATGGGCGGACGCCTCGCGGCGCCCGCCCGTCTGTCGTCGGCGATCGGCCTAGCTGGCGGTGGCTTCGAGCGTCAGCTTGAGATCGCGCATCTCGTCATGGCCCGCGCGGACCGAGCCGTAGCCGCGCTCGATCAGCGCGCGGACCTCGGCCGAGAGATCGGTGTCGTTGATCGCGTCCTCGAACTTGGCCTTGATGTGATCCTCGCCGCGCTCGACCTCATTGACGATCGCCTGCTCGTCCGCTCCAGTGACAGCGGCCTTGAGGCTGAGGAACACGCGATGCGCGCCGGCGAGCACGGTGCCGTCGTCCTCGGGATTGCCGCCGAGCCGGGCGACCTCGGCCTGGAGGCTCGACGCCACGCCGCGGCGCTCCCCGGCGCGCGACCGGAACATCGCGCCGAAGCGACCGCTGTTCTCGTCGTCGGCCGCCTGGGTGTAGCCGTCGACGCTGTCGAGCGTGGTGGCGATCAGCGAATTGAGCGTGCGGATGTCGTAGCTGGTGTCGTTCATGGGGGGAAATTCCTTGATTGGAGGAACTTGCCCAACGGACGGACGCGACCAATGGGTCCCGCGGCAGGCGGAAATATCCACCGGACCGGCGCAGGCGGGAGGGAAAGCGGGGGATGCCTATTCCGCGGGGATATTGCGCGAGGTGCGCTGCTCCTCGATCAGCGAACAGACGAGCACGAAGCCGCTCGGATCGGACATGGTTTTCGCCTGCGCGGGGGCCGGGATCGCGACGAGGGCGAGCGCGGCGGCGGAAAGCGCGAGAAGCTGCTGCATCGACATTTCTCCCCCGCAGGCGACCGAGATACCGCGCGGCGCGCGCGCCGTCGATGCGCGCCCATCACGCGAGAATCGCGCCCGGCCGGCCTCGTTTCGTCGGCGAAATGGCTTGCGCGACTCGCGAAACAGGCAGAGGCTGATATTTGGTCAACCGCGGGGAGGTGGCAATGCCGCGCATATCCAGGCTCGATCGCCGTTCGTTCCTCGGGCGCGTGCTGGGCACCGTCGCCGCCGGCGGGGCAATCGCCCTGATCGCCGGACGCGCCAAGGCGCAAACCTATACCGGGGTCACCGATGCGGACCTCACGCCCGTCCGCGACCGGCCCGGCTACGGCACGGGCACGCGCACCCAATATACCGACCAGGACACCGGCCCCAACCGGGATGCCCAGTTCCATGGCCGCGGTCCGCAGGGGGCGACCAGCGGCTCCGGCAGCTACGGCACTGCTCCCTCAGGCTGTTCGGACTCGGATGGGGGAGAGGGCGCCGACCCCGGCGGACGCGGCGTCCGCTGCAACGGCCAAACGCCGCCGACCCATTACCCGCCGGCCGCTACCCGGCATTGCACCGATTCCGACGGGGGCAACAGCGCCGATCCGGTCGGGCAGGGCCGCAACTGCTGAGAGCTGAAATCGGGCAGGGCGCGGTGGTGTAGACGGGCCAACCCGCACCCAACCGCGCCGCTCGGGCCTTCAGGTCGCAGGCTTGGGCCCCGGCTTGGGGGTGGCGCGGGCGCGC
>JACMKH010000338.1 GCA_014380205.1 Sphingomonadaceae bacterium | reverse complement strand
CGAGCGCGGCGGGCACGGGCTCGCCGGGCTTCTCGAGGTGGTAGAATTTGAACGCGGCGCCGGCCACTTCGAGAGGCGCGCGGGGGACCGCCTGCTTGGCGTAATGGCGGTAGGATTCGGGCACGGCGGCCAGCGTGGGCATGGCGGACTCCTCTGGTGTTCGTGCTATGTTCTAACAGCGAAACTACAATGGATCAACGGCGCATCTCACTGTTGCCGTGGTGGGCTGAATGCTTCAATTCTCTGATGGCGCTCGAAAATACGCACGGGATTGACAGCCGAACGATCCCGGCGTCCATCTCGACTGCCGGCGCGTACGGCCGGAGCGGCGGAGGACCCATCATGACCGCGCGCATGGCTGCGGACACCTCGATCGGCCTCGCTTCCGATTTCGCTCGTCCCGCGCGGGCGCGCGGCCGCTGGCCGGCCGATGGCCCGCCCGGGATTGAGGCGCTGATCGTCTCGGGCAACCCAATGAACGGCACATCGTCGGACGATTTCATGTTCGGCGTCCTCGACGGACCCGATCATACGATCAACGGCAATTCGAGCAACGACCTGGTGCTGGGCGATATGAGCGCGCTCGACACAGCCAGCCGGACCATGAACAACAATGCGCTGATCTCTGCGCTCAGCCTCGAGACCCCTCAGATTTGGACGACCGACGAGAACCCGCTGTTCGGCGATTTCTCGATCCCGCACGCAACCGCCTTTGTCCTGGCCACGGCGGGGCAGGAAGAATTTTATTCGCTCACCATCGGAGCGGGGGAAACGATCACGATCGATATCGACTACGGCTCTTCGAATATCGGCACCTTCGTCGACACCGCTATCGAGTTGCTCGATGCAGGCGGCAACGTGCTCGCCAGCAACGCCAGTGCGTCGGCATCGGACGGCGGTTTTGGTTCCCAATACACATCGGATCCATTTTTGAATTTCACGGTGGGGGCGACCGGCAGCTATTTTATCCGAGTCCGCGAAACGGATTCCAGTTCGACCTTTGAGGGGGACGAGGATTTCCTGCTCAACGTGTCCGTCACCGGCCATGCGGTGACCTCGCCCACCCCGCAAGGCGATGATGTCATCGACGGCGGAAGCAGCTCGGATGAATTGTTCGGCGGCGGCGGCGACGACACGATCAGCGCCAGCAGCTTCTTCAACGCATCCGGCAACACTGGCGACTTGCTCCATGGCGGCAGCGGCGCCGATCTGCTCAATGGCGGACCCGAACAGGACACGCTGTTTGGCGGGGATGGCGTGGATACGGTGAATGGCGGCTCCGCCAACGACGAAATTCGAATTTCGAACGGCGAGTTCATAGACTTCGTGGACGGCGGCGCCGATCTCGACAAACTCAATCTCAGCGCGATCAGCGGCGCGGGTCAGGCCGTGTCGATCGATCTCGGCACGGGCGTGTTCTCCGGTCTCGGCGGCCCCACCACGATCGCGAACATCGAACGGGTCTTTGGCACCCAGCTCAACGATACTCTTGTCTCGGGCGATGTCGAAGATGTGACACTCGACGGGGGCTTGGGCGACGATAGGCTCGATGGCGGTGACGACTATCAGGCTCTGTTCGGAGGCCAGGGTGATGACACTATTGTCGGCAACGCGTCAGCATCGATGTTTCCTGACGGGGACAGTCTTGAGGGTGGCGCCGGCGATGATCTGATCGTCGGTTCCAATGGCCGTGACATTATCGACGGTGATCAACACGATGATTCTCTTGCCGGGATTGGCGGCGACGACAGCATCAACGGAGGCGACGGCCTCGACTCGCTCGAGGGCGGGGATGGCGCCGATACGCTCCTCGGGGGCGATGGCGTCGACCTCGCCAATGGCGGGCTCGGCGCCGATTCGCTGCTCGGCGACGCCGGCGAGGATTCGTTGCTCGGCGGGGACGACGGCGACACCATCCGCGGCGGCCTCGATTTCGATGCGCTGTTCGGCGACGCCGGCGACGATCTGCTGGCGGGCGAGGACGGCGCGGATACGCTGACCGGCGGCGGCGGAAACGATTCGCTCGACGGGGGCATCGGCAAGGATTCGATGCTCGGCGGCAACGGCGTCGACGTGCTGTTCGGCGGCGATGCGAACGACACGCTGATCGGCGGCGGCGACGGCGATGTGCTCAACGGCGGCAACGAGATCGATTGGGCCGATTACAGCGGCTCGGGGGGGAAGGTCGTGGCCGATCTGCGTACGCCGGGGGCGAATACCAACGACGCCGCAGGCGACAGCTACACGCTGATCGAAAATCTGCGCGGCACCGCTCAGGGCGACACGCTCAGCGGCGATCTCCAGTCCAACCGCATCGAAGGGATAGGGGGCAATGACAGCATCGCCGGCCGCAGCGGCGACGACACACTGGCCGGCGGCGTGGGCAAGGACAAGCTCCGGGGGGGTGAGGAGGCCGACGATTTCGAGCTCGCCAGCATCGCCGCGGCCGACGCCGACACGATCCTCGACTTCGCGTCCGGCGCGGACCGGATCGCGCTCGTCGGCGCCGTCTACGGCCTGCCTTTAGGCGCGCTCGATCCGACGCGCTTCGTCGTCGGCGGGCAGGCGCAGGACGCCAACGACCGGCTCATCTACAAGGCGGGCCAGGGCAAGCTCTATTTCGATCCCGACGGCGACGGCGCGCAGGCGCAAGTGCTGATCGCGACGCTGAGCGGCGCTCCGGCCTTGAGCGCCGCCGATTTCGTGGTGACCTGACGGGCATTTACTCCTGGCGCCTCCGGGTTGCCATTGGGGCGCCGTCCCGTTCGAACGCTGGCGCGCCGCTCAGGGAACCGTCCAGCGCTCGCCGTCTCCGAGCCGCTTGACCGGCGGCAAGTCGAGCCCCGGGTCGTCCCATTTCACGCCATGCACCGGCACCAGCCAGCGCGGATCGATCGCCGTGGCGAAGGCCGCGAGATCGGCGGGCGCGGCGTGGCCGCTGGTGTGGATCTGCACGATCTCGGCTCCGGCGTTGGCGCACCAGTCACGCGCTTCGGCGTGATAGGGTTCATCGAGATTGCCCCGCCACATTGAGAAGACGAAGGCGTCTTCGGGCCTGGGCGTCACGCCCCTGCGCGTGAAATCGCCGATCAGGCTTCGGCGCAGCATCACCACCCAGTTTCCGCTCGCGAGCTTGTCCGCCGAGACACCGTGCGGCGCCATCTCCGACACGAAATCGCCTCTCCCCCGCTTGCGAAGCCAGCTGGCCAGGCGCGAGGTGATCACGACCTTGAGATTGGGGAAGCCTGGGCGCGGGAGACCCGTGCCTTCCGCGATTCTTTCGAGGACATCCGCCACGTAGAGATCGATGGCCAGCGTGCGCCCCGTCAGCCTGGCGGCGCGATAGATGGTGACCGTCCGGTCGATGTTCTGGCCGGACCACGAAAGGAAGACGCGTCCCCCGGTGCGTCGGAACAGATCGACGAATTCGCGCTCAAGTTCCGTCTCGCTGATGACCGGCTTGTCCGAGCGCAGATTTGTGCCTTCCATCAGCAGCGCGTGGACGTTCGCGGGCGGGTTCGCCATCATGCTGTCCACCAGCGCCGACTTGCGGCCATGGCGGCGAAAATCCCCCGTGTAGAGAACACGGCGTGAGGCCTCGCCGGCGCCGCCCTCGATCAGCAGCATATAGGCGTCGAGGGCGGAATGGTCGGTGAGATATGGCGTCACGGTGAAGGCGCCGAGCGCAATCGGGCCGGATCGGCTGTCCCATGTTTTGAGCGTGCCGCCGTACTTTTGCCGCGTGTAGTCACCGGTGATTTCGATAAGCGCGGCCGATTTCGCGCCCGTCCGGACCGGCCAGCCCGGCGGCAGTTCGTTGATCAACCCCCAATGATCCTGATGCGGATGGCTAATGAGCACCGTCGCGGGCCGCTCGCGATCGAGCGTCTCGGGCAACAGCCCGGTCGCGCCTTCCGGCGCATCGAGCGGCCTCCCCGCATCGAGGATGAGCCGCTCTCCGGACGGTTCGTGCTCGATCTCGATGCAGCTCCCGCCAATCTGCTGGGTGCCGCGATGGACGGTGAGGGTGAGGGTCAATTCGCGGCGCCGGACAGACTGAAATCATGTGGCGGCACGATCTCGTACATCTTCATGTGAGATTTCAAGATTTTTTGATGGTCGCTCCACGAATCCGCTTTGCGGCGATCCGGATCAAAGACCAGGAGACGTGGCTTGTCATCGACTTCAGTGAGAAGCTGCGGGTCTCGCGCAATCCGCTCGATCGCGCCTCCCACGTCTCCGCTCTTGGAACCCGCGACTTTGGCCAGTTCGCTGAGCAGAAAGCAGCAACGCCGGTAGGCCTCAAGCACCTGTCCCCTCCGTTGCGGGTCCTTAGCGAACCATCGTTGATAATCGCGCATCTGCGTTATGACTTCGGGCTCGGCTCTGCTTCGCAACCGGCCATCATCCATCAGCTTGGCTTCCCAGAAGACCAACCGATAATTGTTCCCGTCGGGCTCAAGCGCCACCAGATCCATTCGGGACGCGGATTCGCCCTTGGAAAGAGCGGGCAACCCCATTTCGAGGTCAACGACAGCTGGGTTGGCCGCCACAACTCGCTCGACAAATTTCTTCTCCTGGCCCGCGTACCGGGCCGTCTTCTCGATCCACCCGTCCACCATACCCGGCTTGTATTGCGCCGGCACGGTCACGTCCGAGGTGCATCTCATTCGGCCGTCCGGAGCCAACGTCGCGTATTTCTGTTCGGTCGCGCCTTCCGCGACATATTTGATATGAATCGACGCCCGGGGTCGACACCGAGGCCCTAAGCTGACCTTGGCGACTGACTGCCCGTTCGAATAGAAATTCATGTAGCCGTTCCGAATCGCCAGCCGGAGCGTAGGACCCGTGCCGACGCCCTTATCGTGCCCTGCCGGTTGCCAAAGTTCGAGCAAGTGACCGAACCAGTCGACCTTCGCCGCAGCCTCGATTCTGCGAATTATGGTCTCGCGGTCGTTTTCAGCGTGATAGCCGCATATCGTCCTGTTGAATGTGGTCATCGTCCCTCCCCTGTGGTCGGCAAACAGTCATGACTGAGTTTTGCATGAGGCGCTCAGAAATTAGCAGCTTGCTGCGAAAAATTCGCTCGTTGTAAGCGCGCAACGCTGAACTTCGCTTAGGATTAGTCTCTTTTCGCCCGCCGCCGGAACGCGTGCAGCAGCGGCTCGGTGTAGCCGTTGGGCTGCGCCACCCCTTCGAAGACCAGCGCGCGCGCCGCCTCGAACGCGAGGCTATCCGGGTTGCCCGTCATCGCGACATAGTCCGGATCGCCCGCGTTCTGCGCGTCGACCTTGGCCGCCATCCGCGCGAGCGCCTCCTCCACCTCCTCCTGGGTGCACACGCCATGGAGCAGCCAGTTTGCCATGTGCTGCGAGCTGATGCGCAAGGTCGCGCGGTCCTCCATCAGGCCGACGTCGTGGATGTCGGGGACCTTCGAGCAGCCGACGCCTTGATCGATCCAGCGAACGACATAGCCCAGGATGCCCTGCGCGTTGTTGTCGAGCTCCTCGCGAATCTCCTCGGGCGGCCAGTTGACGCGGTCGGCGAGCGGGATGGTGAGCAGCGTGTCGAGGGACGGCGTGGGCTCGGCCGCGATCTCCTTTTGACGCGCGAACACGTCGACCTTGTGGTAGTGCATCGCGTGGAGCGTCGCGGCGGTGGGACTCGGAACCCAGGCGGTGTTCGCCCCCGCCATCGGGTGGCCGATCTTGGCCGCGATCATCTCGGCCATGCGGTCGGGCGCGGCCCACATCCCCTTGCCGATCTGCGCCTTGCCCGAGAGCCCGCAGGCGAGCCCGATCGCGACGTTGCGCTTCTCGTACGCGGCGATCCACGCGCTGTCCTTGATCGCGGCCTTGCGGATCACCGGGCCGGCCCGCATCGAGGTGTGGATCTCGTCGCCTGTGCGGTCCAGAAAGCCCGTGTTGATGAAGGCGATGCGGTCCCTGACCGCGTGGATGCAGGCGGCGAGATTGGCCGATGTGCGCCGCTCCTCGTCCATCACGCCGACCTTGATCGTGTGCCGCGCGAGCCCGAGCAGGTCCTCGACCGCGTCGAACAGCCGGTTGGTGAAGCCGCACTCCTCGGGCCCGTGCATCTTGGGCTTGACGATGTAGATAGAGCCCGCGCGGGAGTTGGCGAGGCGGCCGAGCGACTTGATGTCGTGGAGCGCGATCAGGCTCGTCACGATCGCGTCGAGGATGCCCTCGGGCGCCTCGCTCCCGTCGGCGAGCAGCACCGCCGGCGTGGTCATCAGATGCCCGACGTTGCGCACGAACAGCAGCGCGCGGCCCGGCAGGGTAAAGGGGGTTCCCTCGAGCGCCGTCCATTCGCGGTCGGGCGCGAGCGATCGCGTCATCGACTGTCCGCCCTTCTCGAACTCGGCCTCAAGATCGCCGCGCATCAGCCCGAGCCAGCAGCGATATCCGCGCACCTTGTCGTCGGCGTCGACCGCCGCCACCGAATCCTCGAGATCGACGATGGTGGTCAGCGCCGATTCGAGCGCCACGTCGGCGATGCCGAGCGGGTCATCCCGACCCACCGGATGCTCGCGATCGATGACAAGCTCGATGTGCAAGCCGTTGTGATTGAAAAGAACACAGTTCGGATCGGCGCGCTCGCCGTGATAGCCGACCAGCTCTGCGCACGCGTCCTCTCCAAAACCCTCCCAGCCCGGAATGGCCTCATCGAGAAACGCCCGCGCTGCCGCGACGACCCGCGCGCCGCGCTCGCGGTCATAGCCTCCCGGCCTGGCCTCGCCGGGAAGCGCATCGGTCCCGTAAAGCGCGTCGTAGAGGCTCCCCCAGCGCGCGTTGGCGGCGTTTAGCGCGAAGCGTTCGTTGAGTGCGGGGACGACGAGCTGCGGCCCCGCAATCGCCGCGATCTCGGGATCGACGTTCGCCGTGCCGATCGCGAAGGGCGCGGGCTCGGGCACGAGATAGCCGATCTCGCGCAGAAACGCCTGATATTCCGCGGGATCGATCGCCTTACCCCGCCGCTCCTTGTGCCATTCGTCGATGCGCGACTGCATGGCGTCACGCGTCTCGAGCAGCGCGCGGTTTTCCGGCGCGAACCGCGCGAAGATCGCGCCCGCGCCGGCCCAGAAATCGTGGGCCTCGATCCCCGTCCCCGGCAGCGCCTCTTCCTCGACGAACGCCGCCAGGACGGATGCGACGCTGAGGGCACCGCGCTCGACATATTCGCTCATGGGGCGCGCTATGCATGATCGCGCGCGCCAGGCAAGCGGGTGGCGGACGGGAGAACGAGCCGCTAGAGACGCGCGATGACATCCCTCTCCACCGGCGAAGCGGCGGTGCTCGAACGCGCCGCCGACGCGCCGATGCTCGACCAGACCTGCGCCTGGGCCGCGATCAACAGCGGCTCGGCCAACCTCGCGGGGCTCGCCGAAGTCGCGGGCGCGCTCGCCGACGCCTTTTCGGCGCTGCCTGGCAACGTTGAGTTGCACGATCCCGTTCCGGGCGAGCGTGTCGAGTCCGATGGAGCGGTCGTGGCGCGCGAGACAGGGCGGAATTTGCATCTCAAGGTGCGCCCCGAGGCGCCGGTCCAGATGCTGCTGACCGGCCATATGGACACGGTATTCGGCGTGTCGGACCCGTTCCAGACGCTGACCTGGCTCGATGACACCACGCTCAACGGCCCCGGCGTGGCCGACATGAAGGGGTGCATCGCGGTGATGCTCGCGGCGCTGCGCGCGGTCGAGGCGTCGCCGCTCACGGAGCGGCTCGGCTATGAGGTGGTGATCAATTCGGACGAGGAGATCGGCTCGCCCGGCTCGGCCGCGCTGATCGCCGAGGCAGCGCGCGGCAAGGCGGCGGCGCTGACCTACGAGCCCGCGCTCCCCGATG
>JACMKH010000337.1 GCA_014380205.1 Sphingomonadaceae bacterium | reverse complement strand
CGAACGCTCCGCGGCCGCTCCACTCCCCCCAACCAGTCGCGGATGACGTCCTGGACATCCAATGCGCGGCGGGCGTGGACGAGGAGGCGCTGGCGGTGGCGGCCGCGCAGCATCGCGAGCGGCGCGGGGGCGGGGCCGAGCACGATCATGCCGTCGATCTCGGGGGCGCTCCGCCCGATCAGCCGCGCGGTCGCGACCGCCTCCATCTCGTCCTCCGAGGAGACGATGATTCCGGCGTAACGCCCGAACGGCGGCGCGCCGATCTCGCGGCGGCTCTCGGTCTCGGCGGCGTAGAAGCTCTCGGCGTCGCCCGAGACCAGCGCCTCGATCACCGGCGCCTTCGGGTCGTGCGTCTGGATCAGCACGCGCCCCGGCTTGGCGCCCCGCCCCGCGCGTCCGCCGACCTGCATGATCTGCTGAAAGGTGCGCTCGGCCCCGCGCAGATCCCCGCCCTGCAGGCCGAGATCGGCGTCGACCACGCCGACCAGCGTGAGGTTGGGGAAATGATAGCCCTTGGTGACGAGCTGCGTCCCAATCACTACGTCGATCGCGCCCTCCTCCATCCGGTTAACGAACTCGGCCGCCTTGGCGGGCGACCAGATCGTGTCCGACGTGACGATCGCGGTCCGCGCCTGGGGAAACAGCGCGGCTGTCTCGTCGGCGATCCGCTCGACGCCGGGGCCGCACGCGACGAGGCTGTCCTCGGCCTCGCATTCGGGGCAGGCGGCGGGGGGCGGCATGACATGGCCGCAATGGTGGCAGGCGAGGCGCGCGAGAAGACGATGCTCGACCATCCAGGCGGTGCAGTTGGGGCATTGGAAGCGATGCCCGCAATGACGGCACAAGGTCAGCGGGGCATAGCCGCGACGGTTGAGGAAGAGCAGCGCCTGCTCGCCCCGCGCCAGCGTCTCCTTGATCGCGCGGACCAGCGACGGCGCGAGCCATCGCCCGCGCGGCGGCGGTTCGGCGATCATGTCGATCGCCGCGATCTCGGGAAGCGCGGCGGCGCCGTAGCGGGCGGGGAGGGCGACGGTCTCATATTTCCCGATTTCCGCCATCTGTCGCGTCTCGATCGCCTGCGTTGCCGAGGCGAGCACGACCGGAATCTCTTCCAGCATCGCGCGCATCACGGCGACGTCGCGCGCATGATACATCACGCCATCCTCCTGCTTGAACGACTGCTCGTGCGCCTCGTCGACGACGATCAGGCCGAGGTTCGGGTAGGGCAGGAACAGCGCCGAGCGTGCGCCGACCGTCACCGCCGCCTTGCCATGCGCGATCGCGCGCCAGGCGCGTCTGCGCTGCGATTGGCGCAGCCCCGAATGCCAGGCGACGGGCTCGGAGCCGAAGCGCGCGGTGAAGCGCGTCAGGAAGGGCTCGGTCAGTGCGATCTCGGGGAGCAGCACGAGCGCCTGCCGCCCCATCCGCAGCGCTTCGGCGATGGCCTCGAAATAGACTTCGGTCTTGCCCGATCCGGTGACGCCATCGAGCATTATCGGCGCGAAGCTTGCGGCGCGGACCGCCTCGATCAGCCTTTTCGCCCCCACGCGCTGGTCGGGCTCGAGCGCGGGCGGCGCGAAATCGGGATCGGGATCGGGAAACGGATCGTCGATCGAGACCTCGATCGCCTCGATCGCGCCGGCCTTGACCAGCCCCCGGATCACGCCCTCGGAGACATCGGCGATCGTCGCGAGCTCGCGCGCCAGCCCCTGCCTGAGGCCGATCCGTGTTAGCGCCTGCTCGCGTTGGGCCGTCATCCGCTCGGGCGCCGCGCCCGTCGCGCGATATTCGATGATCGTCTTGCCACCTGTGTAGCCGCTGGTCGAGGCGAGCGTCATCCGCAACACCGCCGCCAGGGGCGCGAGATAATAGTCCGCGGTCCACTCGATCAGCCGCCGCAACTGCGCGGGGATCGGCGGCGCGTCGAACGGCCCGACGATCGGCCGCAGCCGATTATGCCCGACCGTCTCGCCTGGCAGCCTGCCTTCGTCCCAGACCACCCCGGTGATCTGGCGCGGGCCGAGCGGAACGCAGACGATGCTCCCCGCCTCTACCGCCATCTCCTCGGGCACGCTGTAATCGAGCGGCCCAAGCGCGGCGTTGAGGATGACTACGCGGACGCGGTTCATGCGCACGTCAATAGGCAGTCGATTACTCCATCGCCATGATGTCCGCGATCGCCACGATGCCGTCGAACAGATTGCCGAGCCGGACATTCTCGTCCTCGGCGTGTTGGTTGTTGTCGTGGTTCCAGAGCGCGACGACGACATTGGGCGCGCCGAGCTCCTGCTCGAGCAGATAGAGCGGGAGGCTGCCGCCCATGCTCGGCAAGACGATGAGCGGACGGCTCCCGAGCGCTTCGCGGACCGATCGCGCGAGCGGGTGATCGAGGCTCGTGCGCGCGGCTGGATAGCCGCCTTCGAACGTGAGACGCGCGATGCGCGGGAAGCGGCGGCGCTCGTCCATGGCCGGCGCGCGGTCGAGCACTTCGAAGCCTTGCGCGCGGATGTGCGCGGCGAGGCGGTCGAACTGGCGGCGCGGATCGTTGCCGAGCACGAGGCGCATGTCGATGCTCGCCATCGCCTCGCTCGGGATGACGTTGCGCGCATTCTCGCCGACATCGGCGGCGGCGAGGCCGTTGACGTTGAGCGAGGGCAAATGGATGAGGTCGGTGAGCGTTGCGCCCCTGCCCTCGACCGCGCCGAGTCCCAATTCCTCCATCAATCCAGCGTCAGGCGGCGGGACCGCGTCGATCGCTGCCAGCTCGACGGCGGTCAGCGGCGTGACGTCGTCGTAGAACCCCGCGATCGTCACGCGCCCGGTCTCGTCCTTCATGCTCGCGAGCAGCTCGGCGAGCATCATCGCGGGATTGGGCGCCCAGTTGCCGTAATGCCCGCTGTGGAGCGGGCGGACCGGGCCGTAGACGGTGAGGTCGGCGCTCGACAGCCCGCGCACGCCGAGCGTGAGCTGGGGCGGGCCCGAGGCGTGCGCGGGCCCGTCGACGATGATCCAGCCGTCCGATTGGAGCAGCTCGCGATGACGGCGGAGCAGCGCGGCGAGGTTGGGCGATCCCGCCTCCTCCTCGCCCTCGAACACGATCTTGAGGTTGAACCCGGGCGTCCCCCCCTCGGCGCGCAGCGCGTCGACCGCGGCGAGGATCGCCATCACGCCCGCCTTGTCGTCCGAGGCGCTGCGCGCATAGATTCGCCAGTCGTCCTCGATCGCGTCGCTCTCGCCGGGAAGCGCGATAGGCGGCTGGCCGGGCGCGGCGGCGCCGGTAAAGAGCGCGGGCTCGAAGGGCGGCGCGATCGTCCATGCCGAGGGTGTGACCGGCTGGCCGTCGTAATGCGCATAAATCACGAGCGTGCGCGTCGCGCCGGGGACCGGCCATTCGCCATAGACCAATGGCGGCGCCGATCCGTCCTCGCTCTCGAGCAGCCGCGGCGCGAGCCCGCGCCGCTCCATCATCGCCAGGATATGCTCTGCGTTGCGGCGTATGTCCTCGCTGTTCGAGGCGACGTTGGGGATCGCGAGCAGCGGCAGATATTCGCGCACGATCGCCGCACGGTTGGCGTCGACCCATTCGCGCGGGGTCGCGGGCGCCGGCGCGGCGAGCGCGATCAGGAGCAGGATTAGCCAGCGCATGCGCGTTCTCCCTCGTCGATGCCGCGCCTCGCATGCTCTTGCGAGGCGGTCAATTTTCCGATTGACGGACTTCGCGGCTTGCCTCTAGGATGTTGTAACGCATAGCAATCCTAGCGTCCGTGCGTGGCTTTCAGCGGAGGCCCCGATGCCCAATTTCCCCGGCACCCCTGGCGACGATTTCTTCTTCGGCACCGACGATCCCGAGACCATCTCGGGCATCGGCGGCAATGACTTTCTCCACGGCAGCGGCGGCGGCGATCTGATCAGCGGCGGAACCGGCGACGACAATCTCTTCGGCGGCTTGGGCGACGACACTATACGGGGCGGCGGCGGCAATGATTTCCTCTCGGGGGACGGCGGCGCCGATGATCTGCGCGGCGGCGAAGGCGACGACACTTTGGAAGCCGATTTCCAAGGCTCGGGAGAATATGCCTTCGATAGGCTGCGCGGCGGCGGCGGAGCCGACCAGTTTCGCTTCCATGTGATGGCGCCCGGCTCGCATGTTAATGTTGCGGATTTCGTGGTGGACTTCGAAGGCGCCGGCGCGCCGAGCGGTGATGTGCTCAAGCTGGAGTTGCCGTTCGGCGAGGATGCGCGGCTAGTCTACGGTGGTAGGGCGAATGCCAATGTGCAGTTCGCCGCGAACGACGGGATAATCGAGGTGTATTTCGGCGAGGATAATGGCGACACCGCCGTCTTCGCCGATTCGAACGACGACGGCGTCTTCACGCCCGACGACCTGTATTTGCTGCTGGATGGCGTGCACGCGCTGACGCGCGCCGATTTTGGCGACACCGAGTTCGCGCTGGTCGGCGGGCCCGGAGACGATTCGATCGAGGGTACCCGGTTCGACGAGCCGGTGTTCGGCCTCGGCGGCAATGATACGCTCGACGGCGCCGGCGGCGGCGACGAGGTCGAGGGCGGAGAGGGCGACGACTCGCTGGACGGCGGCAGGGGCATCGACCTCGTCGACGGCGGCCAAGGCAACGACACGCTCGACGGCGGCAAGGACCGCGACTTCGTCACCGGCTCCGATGGCGATGATTCGGTGCGCGGCGGCGCCAAGGACGACAATGTCTCGGGCGGCGACGGCGACGATCTGGTCTATGGCGACGCCGGCGACGACAATGTCGACGGCGACGAGGGCAACGACACCACCTTCGGCGGCGCGGGCGGCGACGACCTCGTCGCGGGCGACGGGCATGACCTGCTTTTCGGCGAGGCGGGGGACGACTTCCTCCAGGGCGGCGAGGGCCGCGACACGATGGAGGGGGGCGAGGGCGACGACGAGATCGTCGGCTATGAGGACCGCGACATCAACACCGGCGGCGCGGGCGATGATACCTTCGGCTTCTTCCTCGGCAGCTTCGCGCCGAGCTCGACCTTCGCGGCGCGCGACGTGGTCACCGATTTCGAAGGCGCGGGCGCCGTGGGCGGCGACCTCATCGACCTAAACGGCGAGCAGCTCGCCTTCGCGGGCGAGATCAACGTCAGGCCCGTCGCGGGCGCGGCGCTCCCCGGAGCGGGCGACGGCGTCAGGCAGCTCGTCTACACGCAATATCAAGGCAACACCTATCTGATCGCCGACGAGAACGACGACGGGCTGCTCGACGCCGACGACTTCTTCGTGCGCTTCGAGGGGCTTCATGACTTCACGACCGCCGATTTTGACAACACCGACTTCGTCACGGTCGGCACCGCCGGCGACGACACGATCCGCGGCACCCAGCGTCCCGACAAGATCTTCGGCGGCGGCGGCGACGATTCGCTGATCGGCCGCGGCGCCGAGGACGAGCTCCACGGCGGCGACGGCCGCGACACGCTCGAGGGCGGCCCGGGCGGCTTCGACAGCCTGTTCGGCGAGCAGGGCGCCGATCTGCTCAGTTTCGCGACCAGCGACGGCGGCAACGCCGATGGCGGCACCGGGAACGACACGCTGATCGGCAGCGACGTGGAGTTCAGCTTCACCCGGCTCAACGGCGGGCGCGGCGATGACGAGCTCCGCGCGGGCGCCGAGGACGCGACGCTGATCGGCGACGACGGCGCCGACCAGCTGATCGGCGGCGTCGGCGATGATGGGCTCAGCGGCGGCCTCGACGAGTCCTTCAACCTCGATGGTGATCAGGACCTGTTCGTCTACGGCGCCGATCCGTGGGGTTCGGACACAGTGTTCGATTTCGAGGATGGCGTCGACCTGTTCGACATGTCCGCGACCGGCCTCGCCTTCGAGGATCTGACGATCGACGACAGCAACGACTTCCAGACCGTGATCAGCTCGAGCCTCGGCATGATCACGATCAGCCATTTTGATCCGGTGACGATCACCGAGGCCGATTTCATTTTCTGAGTGTCCGTCCACAGCCGCGGCAGTCGCGGGCGATCACATGCGCGCGCGATTGCGCCATAGATCGCCCGCGATTCGCGCGATGCGCGTCAGGCCGAGGCACGCCCCATGAAATTCTTCGTCGATACCGCCGACACCGCCGCGATCACCGAGCTCGCCGAGACCGGGCTGCTCGATGGCGTCACCACCAACCCCTCGCTGATCAACAAGGCGGGGCGCGACTTTCTCGAGGTGGTCGCGGAGATTTGCGGCATCGTCGATGGCCCCGTCTCGGCCGAGGTGGTCGCGACCGAGCATGACGCGATGATGCGCGAGGCCGAGGTGCTACGGAAGATCGCCGACAATGTCGCGATCAAGGTGCCGCTCACCATCGACGGGCTCAAGACGTGCAAGAAGCTCACCGGCGACGGCACGATGGTCAACGTCACTTTGTGCTTCACCGCCAACCAGGCGCTGCTCGCCGCAAAGGCCGGGGCGAGCTTCATCTCGCCCTTCGTCGGCCGCCACGACGATGTCGGCTACCCCGGGATGGAGCTGATAGGCGATATCAGGATCATCTACGATAACTATGATTTCGCGACTGAAATCCTCGTCGCTTCGATCCGCCACCCGATCCACGTCCTCGACAGCGCCAAGCTCGGCGCCGACGTCGCGACGATGCCCCCCAACGTCATCAAACAGCTCTTCAACCACCCTCTCACCGACCGCGGCCTCGAAGCCTTCCTCGCCGACTGGGCGAAGACGGGGCAGTCGATCGGCTGATCAGAGCAGCTCAACTTCGGAAAATCCATTCGCGCGGAATGGCCGGGCGTCGGGCGCATCACCGGGACCCTCGGTGACGAAGATGACGCGACCTTCTGGCGCGGCTTCAGGCCAGCCCTGCCCCTCCGTGAGGAACGCCACGCGGCGCGCGATGCCCTCGCCGCCGTGGACGAAGGCGACGGGGCGCGGCGCGGCGGCGGCGAGCTCGTGCTCGACGAGCGGGAAATGGGTGCAGGCGAGGACGATCGTGTCGAGGCGGTCGCCGCCGGGCTGTGCGAAGAGGCCTTCGAGGATGCGGGCGTAGGCGGCCGGTTCGCTCGGCTCGTCGCGCAGCTTGGCCTCGGCGAACTCGACGAGTTCGTGGCTGCCGTGGCGGAGCACCACGCAGTCGCTCGCGAAGCGCGCCGCGAGGTCGTCGACATAGGGCTGGCGCACGGTCGATTGGGTGCCGAGCACGCCCATCACGCGGCTCTTCGAAATCTCGGCGGCGGGCTTGATCGCGGGGACGGTGCCGACGATGGGGAGGTCGAGCGCGTGGCGGACGGGATCGAGAGCGATCACCGAGGCGGTGTTGCATGCGATCACGATCAGCCGCGGCCGCGCGCGCTCGGCGAGCCGCCCGAGCAACGCCGGGACGCGCGCGGTCAGCTCGGCCTCGCTCTTCTCGCCATAGGGAAAACCCGCGCTGTCGGCCGCGTAGACCAAGGGCGCGCGCGGCAGCAGCCGGCGGATCGGCTCGACGATCGAAAGGCCGCCCACGCCCGTGTCGAAGATCAGCAAAGGTCGGGCGTCATCCATTCGTGCCGAATCTAGGCAGGAGCCCGCCGCGCCGCAACATCCGCCATCTTGCTCCCCACCGCCATTGCGCTAAAGGACGGCCCGCGAAAGGAACCCGCGCCATTTTCCCCGAACCCGTCTGGCTTGCCCCGATTCTCGCGCTGCTGCTCGGCTATCTGCTCGGATCGATCCCGTTCGGGCTGATCCTGACGCGGATGGGGGGCGCGGGCGATCTGCGCGAGATCGGCTCGGGCAACATCGGCGCGACCAACGTGCTGCGTACCGGCCACAGGGGGCTGGCGGTCGCGACCTTGCTGCTCGACATCGGCAAGGGCTTTCTCGCGGTCTGGCTCGCGGCCCGTCTGGGCGCCGATCCCAAAGCGCTCGAGCGGCTCGCGGCGGTCGGCGTGATGGCGGGGCATTGCTTCTCGGTGTTCCTGCGCTTTCGGGGAGGCAAGGGCGTCGCCACGCTGCTCGGCGTCGCGCTCGCGATCGAGCCGCTCTATGGACTTTTCTATGCGCTGGTCTGGCTGATGCTGCTCTGGCTGGTGCGCGTATCGTCGGTGGCGGGGCTTTCGGCGGTTGTGATCCTGCCGCTGATCGCCGTGTATTTCGGCAACGTTTTCTATGTCATGATGTTCACCGCTTTCGCGCTGCTCGTGATCTGGAAGCACCGCGAAAACGTGGTCCGGCTGTTCCGCGGCGAGGAGCCGAGGATCGGCGAGTCGCGTGCCGGCTGAGCCGGCGAGCGCGTCCGATTCGATCGCCCGGCTGCGGCTCGCGCGCACGCGCGGGATCGGCCCCGTCACCTTCCGGCAATTGCTCCAGCGCTTCGGCGACGCCGCGAGCGCGCTCGCCGCGATCCCCGATCTCGCGCGAAGAGGAGGGGGCACGCCGCCCGGTATCGCGACCGTCGATGCGGCCGAGCGCGAGATCGACGCGGTAGCGCGGATGGGCGGGCGGCATCTGTTCGTCGGCCAGGGCCTTTATCCCTCGATCCTCGCCCAAATCGACACCGCGCCGCCCGTTCTGATCGCGCGCGGCAAGCTCGCGCTGCTCGATCCGCCCGCGCTCGCGATGGTCGGCGCGCGCAACGCATCGGCGGCGG
>JACMKH010000336.1 GCA_014380205.1 Sphingomonadaceae bacterium | reverse complement strand
GCGACCGCCCTGCTCGCCTGCTCGCAGCCGACACCCGCCGCGGCAGACGAGCCGCGCGGCCAAGCCGATTCCGCCGCCGAGGCGATGAGCGCCGCCTATCCCGAGGCGATCGCGGATTTCGAGAACGGCGAGCTGATCTTCGCCGATGGCACGCGCATGGCGGTCTCCGACGGCATCGAGGGCAAGTCCGAGGCCGCGATCCTCGATAGCCCCGACATCGACGACATGTTCGCCTGGCCCTACCCTTCGGGCGAACCGGCCCCCGCAACGCGTGATCCGGGCCGCGCGCGCCACGAGCCGCTGTTCCGCCGGCTCTATGGTGATTGCCGCAGTGGCGGTGCGGCGGCGCTCGATCTGCGCGACGTCGCCTGGATGCCCTCGCTGCGCGGCGGCACACTGCCGATGAGCACGCGGCACGGCGCCGCCGACGCGCTCGAGGCGGTGGTGCGCGAGCTCGAGGCGCTGCCGCCCGGAATGACGCGCTTCCTCGTGCCCAGCGCGGGCAGCTTCAACTGCCGCCCGATCGCGGGGACCGACCGGCTCTCCGCGCACGGTTTGGGCATCGCGCTCGACATCGCCACCGCGCAATCGGATTATTGGCGCTGGGCGGGCGGCGAAGGCGCGCGCTGGCGCAACCGCATTCCTTATGAGATCGTCGAGATATTCGAGCGCCACGGCTTCATCTGGGGCGGCCGCTGGCGGCATTTCGACACGATGCATTTCGAATACCGCCCCGAGCTGCTCGTCGGGCGGCGAGGAGACGCGCGATGAGCAAGGGGGCAATCCGCGTCGGCATCGGCGGCTGGACCTATGCGCCGTGGCGCGGCACATTCTATCCTGAAGGGCTGCGCCAGGCCGACGAGCAGGCCTATGCGACCGCGCACATGGGCGCGATCGAGATCAACGCGACCTATTACCGGCTGCAGAGCGAGAAGAGCTGGGTCAAATGGGGCGAGGCCGCGCCCGCGGGGTTCCAGTACGCGGTCAAGGCGTCGCGCTATTGCACCAACCGCCGCGTGCTCGCCGAGGCGGGCGAGTCGATCGTCAAGTTCCTCGATCAGGGCATGATTGAGCTCGGCGACAAGCTGGGCCCGATCCTGTGGCAGTTCATGGAGACCAAGCAATTCGATCCCGACGATTTCGACGCGTTCCTCGCCCTGCTTCCGGCGGCGCACAAGGGCATCGCGCTGCGCCACGCGCTCGAGCCGCGCCACGAGAGCTTCGCCTGTGCCGAGTTCGTCGCGCTCGCGCGCAAGCACAGGGCCGCGATCGTGTTCGCCGACAAGGACAAATTCCCCTCGATCGCCGATCAGACGGCAGATTTCGCCTATGCGCGGCTGCAATGCTCGCGCGAGAGTGAGCCCGCCGGCTATGCTCCGGGCGAGCTCGATCGCTGGGCCAGGGTCGCGCGCGCGTGGCGCGACGGCGAGGCGCCCAAGGGGCTGAATTATGTCGAAGGGGCCAAGCCGGGCGGCAAGGGCCGCGATGTCTACATTTTCATGATCAGCGGCGCGAAAGTGCGCGCCCCGGCGGCGGCGGAGGCGCTGATCGCGCGCCTCCGGTGAGCGGATCGGCGGCTCAGCCGTTGTTGGCGAGCCAGCCGACGAGGATATAGGCGAGGACCGCGACCGGGCCGAGCGCGAACAGCGCCAGCGCGACGAGGCCGAGGCGGACGGCGAGGAGGTTCCATCCCGTCCAACGCGCGAAGCCCGAGCAGACGCCCATCAGCTTGGCGTTGGGGCGGTCGAGCGCGAATTGATTGTTCACGGCGATTTTCCTTGAGTCAACGAGGGGAGGTAGGGGTGGCCGCCCCGATCACGCGAGGATCGGAGCGACCGGGCCGACAGCCGCGCTGACGCAGGTGGCGGCGATGAAGAGCGCGGCGACGAACGAGACGGCGGTGCTCTGATATTTGGCGAAATAGGTCGACATTGTGTTTCTCCTGAACCTTGGCCCGAACCATTCGGCGCCATGCACGGTGCTAAGCAGGGCGCGTGCCAGTTTTGCAGAATGGCGGATTTTCGCCAATTTTGGGCTTGGGCTCACTGACCGGCTCGAAGGTCGATGCCAAACAATAGTGTTGTTCGCCAACTTTGAGGGTGGCGGTTGGGTTGATGCACGAGCTTTGCGCGCATAGGATGAAGCGCGATGAGGAGAAGACGATGACGCGTGCGATAGGACTCGCCACGGTCTCTACACTATTGGCCTTGGCCGCCTGCTCGGGTGGCAACGAGCCGCAAGCCAACGCCAACGCCCAGGGCAATGACGTCGCCGCGCCTCCCGCCCCCGCCGGCAACCAGACCGCGCCCGCCGCACGGGCGCTCTCCGCGATCCCCGAGCCGTTCTACGGCCGCTGGGACTTCGCGCTCGACTATTGCGGCGACGCGGCAAGCGAGGGCGCGCTGACCATCGCGGCCGACCGGATTGAATATTATGAGAGCGAGGCGCGCGTGGCCGAAATAGCCACGTCCGCGCCGGGCGCGATCACGGTTACCGGGGAGTTCAGCGGCGAGGGCCAGAGCTGGCGCGAACGGATCGGCTACGAGCTCAACACCGCGGGCGACCGGCTCACCACGACCGCCGAGGACGGCAGCGTCTCTGCGCGGATGCGCTGCCCGTAGCGATCGAAGGGAGCCAGATCATGCGCAAGCTCGTCCTCGCCACGCTGCTCGCCGCGTCGGGCGCCGCCGCGCAGGAGCTGCCGCCGGGGATCGAGGTCGACACGATCGCGCTCGCGCCGGGCGACGCGGTGGTGATCGGCTTCGAGCAGGGCTTCGACCATCAGCTCCTGCGCGTCCGCCATCGCGGCGGCGAAGCGCTCGTTGCGCCGCTCGCGCCCGGCGAGGTGCGCGCGCATTTCATCGTCAGCGGCGGCGAATCGATGCTCGAGATCGAGAATGCGACAGGCCAGACGCTTTATTTCGACGCGCTCGCCGACCGGCGCGGCTCGGGCGGTTTTTCGCCGGTACCCGTTGCAAGCGTGCCGGCGGGCGGCGCTACCGTCGCGGGCCGCTGGGCTTTCCCGATCGCGACGCTCACGCTCGGCGAATTTTCCTACGGCCCGCACGGCGATCACGAACACTGAACCGGATCAATCGGGGCGCTGCGCGGGCCGGGCCACCAACGCCATTGGTCGAACAGCGCTTTTGCCGCGCCGCCGAACGCGCTATGGGCGCGCGCGACTGTTGAGAGAGTTAATCGCCATGGCCAATCCCTTCTACAGCGCGCTCGGAGCCGTCAGCGCGCTCGCGCTGATCCCCGCCGCCTCCGCCGCGATCGCCGCGGTCGACGTCAACACCTATCGCGAGCTCGACCAGTTCATGGACGTGTTCGAGCGCGTCCGCGCCGAATATGTCGACGAGGTCAGCGACGAGGACCTGATGCGCGGCGCGATCGACGGCATGCTGTCCAGCCTCGATCCGCACAGCTCGTTCCTCGACGCGAGCGACTTCGACAACCTCCGCACCCAGACCGAGGGCGAGTACGGCGGGCTCGGACTCACCGTCACGATGGAGGACGGCGCGGTCAAGGTGGTCACGCCGACCGAGGGCACGCCCGCCGCGCGCGCGGGCATCCAGGCCAACGACTATATCACCCATCTCGACGGCCAGCTGATCTTCGGCGGCACGCTCGACGAGGCGGTCGGGCAGATGCGCGGCGAACCGGGGACGCAGATCCGGCTGACGATCGTCCGCCCCGGCCGCGACGAGCCCTTCGATGTCAATCTCACCCGCGAGGTGATCGAGGTCCATGCGGTGACCTGGCAGGTCCAGAACCGCGTCGGCATCATCAACATCAACACCTTCAACCGCAACGTCGGCGCCGAGGTGCGCTCGGCGCTCGCCGCGATCGATCAGTCGATCGGCGGGCGGCCGCTCGGCTATGTCATCGACCTGCGCGCCAACCCCGGCGGGCTGCTCGACCAGGCGATCGAGGTCTCGGACGCCTTCCTCGAGCGCGGCGAGGTCGTCTCGCAGCGTGGCCGCCGCGCCGACGACATCGAGCGCTATTATGCGCGGCCGGGCGACTATGCGCACGGCCTGCCGATCGTCGTGCTCGTCGACGCGGGATCGGCCTCGGCGGCGGAGATCGTCGCGGGCGCGCTCCAGGACCATCGCCGCGCGCTGGTGATGGGCGAGCGCAGCTTCGGCAAGGGATCGGTCCAGACCCTGCTCCCGCTCAACGAGGAGACCGCGCTGCGGCTCACCACGGCGCGCTATTTCACCCCCTCGGGCCGCTCGGTGCAGGAGGGCGGGATCGAGCCCGACGTCGAGGTGCCCCAGCTCACCAACCCCGACTGGCGCACCGCACCGCGCTTCCGCGAGGCCGATCTCAGGCGCCACCTGATCAACGAGGCCACTGTCGAGGACGACATCGTCGAGGACGATGTCCGCGACGACCCGCGCTTCGCGCTGACCGCCGAGCAGCTCGAGACGCGCGGGATCGAGGACTTCCAGCTCCACTACGCAGTGCAGACGCTGTCGCGGCTCGCGAGCCGGCGGGGCGGCGGCGCGCGGACGGGGTCGCGGCGCTGAGGCGGAGCTCGGTAGAGTTGTGACCAGCCTCGCGCTGGCGCGTGCGCTGGCTC
>JACMKH010000335.1 GCA_014380205.1 Sphingomonadaceae bacterium | reverse complement strand
ACGCGGCGCTCAAACTGGAGGTCCATCGCCCGCCGCCCCGTCGCCCGCCTCGCCCTCCGCACCACCCATGTCGCGCGCCAGCCATGCTCGCGCGCCGCGCCAGCGCCGCTTGACCGTGCTCAGTGACTGGCCCGCCGCCTCGGCAATCTCCTCGAGCGTCATCCCCGCGAAGAAGCGTTGCTCGACGATCGCGGCGCGCTCGGGATCGACCTCCTCGAGCCGCAACAGCGAGCGATCGAACAACTCGAGGTCGAAGCGCGTGTCGGGCGCGGGCTCGGCGTCGGGCCACCAGGTGTCGAGCCGCGGCTGGCGCTTGTCGGCCCTCGCGCGACGCACCTCGTTGAGCAGGATCTGACGCGCCATCCGCGCGCTCGTCGCGAGGAAATGGGTGCGCCCCGCGAACGACATCCTGTCAAGCTTGAGCACGCGAATCGCCGCCTCATTGGCGAGCTCGGTGGGCTGGATGCCGAGCCTGGGCGCGTCCCCCGCGAGCACGCGCCGCGCGATGCGCCTGAGCTCGTCGTAATGCTCGGCGAGCAGCCGGTCAGGCGCGGCATTCGCCATGCGCGACATCCCCCAGTTCCGCGAGCCCGCTCTGCGGAATAAAGGATCGCCGCGCCGCGCGCCATAGCCGATCGCGCGGCGCGTCGGATCGAATGCGCGCGCGAAGGGACGATGCCGTGGATCGGATGAGAGGGACGCCGGGCGCATATCGGCATAGGCCCGGCGGGGGCAGGCAGGGGGTCAGGGCCCGGCGGGTGTGCTCGGCCTTGCGCCAGCCCTCCAACGCGCTTTCGCCGAGCCCCAACTGTAAGGCAGGTCGAGGTGATCGGCCAGCGCGAACTTGTCGCGCTCCGCCCGTTCGGCGCGGAGCCTGGGCCGCTTTCGGACATTGTCCTTCCAGTCCGAATCGATGTGCTCCATCATCGCCGCCGTCAGCGCGAAGCCGAGTGCGCGATAGGCCTCGAACTGCTGCTCGCTGAAGAACTGGTCGGCGAGTGATTCGGCGGGGAACAGCGGGTTGCTCGCCTTGTACGAATAGAGCGCGGTCGGCAGCTTCCGCACCATCGTGGATTTGACGTAGAACAGCTTTCCCTCGCAGGCGGGGCGATCGGCGGTGGCGCGATAATGGATCGTCCCGATCGCGAAGCCCGCGTCGGAGAAGTTGAGCCGCTCCGACAACACGTCCTTGATCGAATCCATCCCCCTCATCATCCGTGTGAAGTCGGCCGTCTCGTCGAAGGTGACCGTCACGTTGAAATCGATGTAAATCTTCTCGAGCGCGTTGGCGAAGCTGGCGAGCGCGATCTCGGGGTCGGTAGAGCCGTCGGCGAAGACGATCGTGGGCACGCGGCGGCGGACAAGCTCATAGATGCCCGTGTTCTCGAAATGCCCGCCATCGGACAGCTCAAGCCAATGCGCCTCTTCGTTGTGGCGAAAACCGAACAGGCCTTGGAAGAGTCCGGGAAGAATGAAATTGGGGGCGGCCCGATACGCGAGCATCGCCCCACCTTGGTCGATCTTGCGCGGCGAGGGAAGCCAATAGCCCAGCCTCAGGTTGAGCAGGTTCAGCAGCGCCGAGATGGCGCCGCCCTTTGTCGGGCCCTTGCCGTCGCCGCCTGCGCGCGGATTGAGCGCGGCGCCCGAGATGGCCATCGCTGTCGGCAGGGCCAGCGAACCATGGCGCCGCGTGATGGCCAGGCGAGCGGGCCCGGGGAGCCACCTCCTGGTTTCGATGAACCCGGTCGCTTCTGACCCGCAAAACAGGGGGGAAAGAACGAAGCTGTCACCTCCGCGACTGCGAAAACGAGCCTTCCCGGCGCCAAGCAGGACAATATTGGTGTTGATCAGGTGGTAGGGCCCGTCATCCTCCTTCCGGCAACAATCGGCGAGATAGCATTCGTCGGCGCTTGTTGACGCGGCCTGCTCATCGTCCTTGATGCCGCCGGGATCGGGCATGAAGCTTTCCATGAGCCGATCGCGGTAGAAGCGGTGAAGCCCGGTCAAATTGATATTCGTCCAGATGCAATAGATCGCCGTTCCGACCATGAGCCCCGCGATGCCGGCCGTCCCGTAGCCGATCGCGCGAAGGGCGAGCGCGTGACCGAGAAATCCCAGCCCGGTCACGAGAAGCAGCAGCGCCGCCGGCGGCAGCACGGTCATGATGGCGCGCTTGACGATGCCGGAGGGAACGACTCGCGCGGCGCGCGCGGCGAGCCCGCCTATCGCGCCGAGCGCGGTGGAAGCGCCGCCAAAGGCCACCGAATCCTTGCCCGTCAGCGGCAACCCACGCACCGAAACATATTCGATGGTCTCTGCGAGCAGTCCGAGGAGAAGCAGCGCGAGCGCGGTCGCCAGCACCCGCCCGGCGGCGATCTGATAGCCCCGGCGCCAAGCATAGGCTCGCTCGGCGACCTGGGGGAGTCCGCTCACTAGCGAGTAGATGACGATCGAGAGACCGAGCAATAAAAGCAGACCCGCCGCGATCAAGGTGGGCCAGGTGAGCTTGTCGACATGGCCGAACGGCGCGGGCAGGGAGAGGCCGAAGCGTTCGGCGGGAAGATCGAAGATCTTGTATTGAAGCAGCGGCGTAAGGACGACGGCGATGAGCAGCGTAAATGCGAGAATAGACGTCAGAACGCTTCTCAGCATGATCGCGCTCGCTGAGATCATCGTGAAGCCCGCGCCTGGGTTGAGATAGGAGCTGCGCTGGCGGATGTAGTCGAGCACCGCGCGCCCATCGACCGGCGCCGCGGTTCTGAGGCGCGGCGTCTCGACTGCATTGCGCTCTCCGGCCGCATCGCCGCCGCAGAAGGGAAAATTCTCGGGCCCGGTTCCAAAGCGGCGACCACCATTCGCCTTCTGGGTGAGGAACCAGGTCAGCGAAGCACCCGTATAGCCTCCGCCCGAGACAGTGCTCAGATAATGGAGCCGGTCGATCACGCCGGCGATATGCAGCCTTTGCAAGACGCCCATGCAGAAGGCGGCCGAACGGATGCCGCCTCCGGACAAGGCGAGCCCCCGGAGCTCACGCTCATCGAATGGAGCGCTATCGCAAGCTTCGCGCCGGAGAGACCTTTCTTCCCAGCGGGCTCTTACGAAGTTCAACTCCTCCGCGAACATGCTGTCGAAGGCTCGGTGATAACCCAGGCTCCGCGCGGGCTTCGCCGTGGGCTTGTCTACGCTCGCGCCTCGATCGATTTCAGACTCGGCCGTCATCGTGAATCTCCCGCGACGGGAGGCTATCACGGCTGAAGAAGGATGCCGAGAGGAAGATGATGGTTCCGGTTGCCGCGGCAGCACGACGGAGCGGATTGGAGGACAATCCGCTGGATTCGACTATCGAGGCTCCTGAAACCGAATTACGCCATCGGTACCGCGAAACTCGGCAATCATCGCATATCGGCCGACGAAGATTTCGCAGCCGGGCGATAGCGTCAATTGCCATGCGCGGCCGTGCGCGTCGACGAAGGAGGCGGCGACGCGCGATCTCGCGAGGGGAACGGAGGACCGCGACGCGCTCGACATCGCATCGCAATGGACTCTGCGCGCTTAATAAACCGTTCAGAGGGGGCGTGACTGCTTTGTCACAAGCGTTAGAAAACGCATCCTCGGAACGCGCGGGAAGCGGGTGGAGCGCGGCAAGTTGTTGCGGCGATGTGAACATATGTTTACGATTCGCTAAGACTAACGTGGAGCGCGCGTGTGGATCAGGCGAGCATGGGCCCGGTGACCAGCCAGTCGGTGTTGGCGACGCCGTTCGATGTCGATCTTGGCGCGGCGCCGATCGAGCTCGCGCCCGCCCCGCCGCGCTCGCCGCTGTTCGACCTTGGTCAGCTCGAGGTGAGCTGGGATCGTTCGACGCGGACCTTGTGGACCTTCATGACGCCGCACGGCCGGCCGAGCTTCAACCTCGCGATGCTGCGCGATTTCACGACCTGGCAGTCGGAGATATCGAGGCTGTTCGGCGCGGGCCACGAGGAGCTCAGATATCTCGTGCTCGGCTCGCGCTTCCCGAACGTGTTCAATTTCGGTGGCGATCTCAACTATTTCGCCCAGTGCATCGAGCAGGGAGATCGGGTCGCGCTGGTAGAATACGGCCGTTCGTGCGTCGCTATCCTCCATCGCAACATGCTGAGCCTCGACCTGCCCGTCGTCACGATCGGGCTCGTCCAGGGCGAGGCGCTCGGCGGCGGCTTCGAGGCGCTGCTCTCGTTCAACGTGCTGATCGCGGAACGAAGCGCGCGCTTCGGGCTTCCCGAGATCTCCTTCGGGCTGTTTCCGGGGATGGGCGCGCACGCGCTTCTCGCGCGCAAGCTCGGCGGCGCGGTGGCCGAGCGGATGATCCTGAGCGGCGCGACCTATTCGGCCGAGGAGATGTGCAAGCTGGGCATCGTCCACCGCGTCGTCGAGGACGGCGAGGGCGAGGCGGCCGTCGCCGACTATGTCCGCGGGAGCTCGCGGCGCCATTCGGGCAACGTCGGCGTGTTCCGCGCAAGCCGCGAGGTCGCGCCGCTCAAGCTCGACGAGCTCAACGCGATCGTCGAAATCTGGGCCGACACTGCCCTCCGGCTGCGCGACAAGGACCTCAAGCTGATGAAGCGGCTCGTCGCCGCGCAGACGCGCCTCTCCGACGGGCTCAACGCAGGCTGACCGACCGGCGCGGGGCCTTTCCGCCGTCTTGTTCCGCCAGCCGCGCGGCGATCTTCGCACCGCTCATCGGCTTGGCGTAGTAGAAGCCTTGGACGCGGCTGCAGCCGGCGCGCTCGACATGCGCGAGCTGGCTTGCGGTCTCGACGCCCTCGGCGACGGTCGCGACGTCGAGCGAGCGCGCGAGCTGGACGACGGCGCGGATGATCTTCTGGTCGGTCGGGCTGTGCTCGATGTTCTTGATGAACGACTTGTCGATCTTGATCGTGTCGAAATCCCAGCTTCTGAGGTAGGTCAGCGACGAGAAGCCTGTGCCGAAATCGTCGAGGCACAGCTTGAGCCCCATCTTCTGGAGCTGGCGGAGCAGCGAGTTGGTCTGCGGGCTCTTGTCGAGCAGCACCGATTCGGTGATCTCGAGCTCGAGCCGGCGCGCGACCATGCCCGTGTTGACCAGCGTCTCGATGATCGTGATCGGCAGGTTCTGCTGCTTGAGCAGCGCAGGCGAGATATTGACTGAAACCTTGACCTCGGCCGGCCACCCCGCCGCCGCGAGGCACGCCTCGCGGATCACCCAGTCGGTGATCGCGCCGATCAGCCCCGCGCTTTCGGCGATCGGGATGAACACCGCCGGGCTGACCGGACCGAGCTCGGGGTGCGTCCAGCGCAGCAGCGCCTCGCAACTCACCGTGCGCCCCGTGGCGAGCTCGACGATCGGCTGGAACACGAGCTCGAACTCACTCTCAGCGAGCGCGGTCGACAGGCCCTGCTCGATCTGGCGGTGGAGCAGGAAGTCCTCGTGCATGAAGGGCTCGAAGCGGCGCACTTTGTTCCGGCCGTCGTTCTTGGCGTGATAGAGCGCGATGTCGGCGCGCTTGAGGATCGCGTCGCTCTGCCGGCCGTCCTGCGGCGCGAGCGCGACGCCGAGGGAGGCGCTGACCTCGATCGTCTGATCGTTGACGCTGACCGGCTGCGAGATCGAGGAGAGGATCTCGCCGGCGAGCGCCTCGGCGTCCTCGGGGCCCTCGACGAACGCCATGATCACAAACTCGTCGCCGCCGAAGCGCGCGAGCCAGCCGCGCTCGCCGATCACCGCCTTGACCCGCTGGGTGGTGACGATGAGCACCTTGTCGCCGGCGAGATGGCCGAGTGAATCGTTGATCGCCTTGAAATGGTCGAGGTCCATCCAGATGATCGCGAGCGGCCGCGTCTCGTCGGAGACCTCGTCGAGCAGATCGGACAGGCGCATCTGCATCGCGAGCCGGTTGTCGAGCCCGGTGAGCATGTCGCAGCGCGCCATCTTCTCGAAGCGCGCGGCGGTCTCGGCCTTCTCGTTCTTCGAGGAGAGCGCCGAGAAGACGACCTCATAGGTGTTGAGCGCGATGTCGATGATGCCCATCACGAAAAAGACATGGATCACACCGAGCACGATCGCGACCGGCGTGGCGACGATGAACAGCCCGAAGGTCATCGGCAGCGCGGCGAGGCAGAGCTGGCCGATCGCGATCACCGGGCGCCCCGCGTTGCGCCCCGCGATGCCGGCGGCGTAGCCCGTCGACAGCGACACCGCCATGACCTGCGCGAGCGTCGGCGCGTCGGCGACGATGACGAGGAAGGTGAGCAGCCCGAGCAGCGAGGCGTAGAGCCATGCGCCGATCTCGTAGATGCGTTCCCAGGGAAGGCTCGATCCCGTCGCCGCCTCCGGCGCCGCGCGGCGATAAAGGAACGCGCTGATGGCACGCGACGCGCCGACGAAGTGGATGGCGATCGAGCAGATCAGCAGCGGGGTCGAGCCGTGAAGCCAGGCGATGCAGCCCGCGACGACGCTGCCGCAGATCGCGCCAATGACCAGCGAGGCGGGCGACGAATAGAGCGTGTCGACGAGCGCCGCGCGCACCTCGCGCGCGAGCGTGTTTTCCGAAACAGCCAGATGCCGCAATTTGCCGCGCACCAAGGGCATCCAAATCTCCCCGATCGTCCCCCAGCCCTAGTGGGATACCGTTAAGGAGTTGTTGGTCTTACGGGGAAACTCGGTCCGCGCGGCCCGGAATCAGCCGACCTGGCGGTGGTCCCAGCGCGTGCCGACGATCTCGAGCGTCTTCTCGAACGGCAGCGGGCGGCCGAACAGATAGCCTTGGAGCTGGTGGCAGCCGAGATCGCGCATTCGGTTGAAATCGTCGGCGGTTTCGACGCCCTCGGCGGTGATCGTCAGCCGGAAGCTGTTGGCGAGCATCACGATCGCCTTGATGATCGAGACGGTCTCGGCGCGCTCGCCCGCCTCGCGCACGAAGCTGCCGTCGATCTTGAGCTTGTGGAACACCGCCTTGTTGAGATAGCCGAGCGACGAATAGCCCGTGCCGAAATCGTCGAGCGCGATGCCGACGCCGAGCCCGCGCAGCCGCTTGAGCACGTCGACCGCGTTGCCCGCATTGGCCATGAACACCGATTCGGTGACCTCGATCTCGAGCCGGTTGGCCTGGATGCGCGCTTTGGCGAGCGCGTCCGACACGGCGTTGGGCAGCGCGGGAACGATCAGCTGGAGCGGCGAGACGTTGACCGAGACGCTGACGTCCTCGGGCCACGACGAGGCGTCGTCGCAGGCCTTGCGCATCACCCATTCGCCGATCTCCGCGATCAGCCCGCTCTCCTCGGCGATCGGGATGAACACCGCAGGCGAGATCGGGCCGCGCACGGGGTGCTTCCAGCGCAGCAGCGCCTCGAAGCCCGTCACGCGCTGGGTGCGCGCGCAGACCAGCGGCTGATAGGCGAGCTGGAGCTGCGCCGTGCCGATCGCCTGACGCAGATCGCCTTCGAGCCGCACGCGCTCCTCGGCCTGGTTCTGCATTTCGGGATTGAACGCGCAATAGGTGCCGCGTCCCTGCGCCTTGGCGTGGTAGAGCGCGAGATCGGCTTTGCGGATGAGGTCGTCGACTGTCTCGCCGTCGATCGGGCCGAAGGCGGCGCCGATGCTGAGCCCGACGCGAATCTGCGTGTTGTCGATGAGGTAGGGATCGCCGATCGCGCCGATCAGGCGGCGCGCGAGCTCCTCGACCCGCAACCGGCTCTGCGCGTCGTTGACGATCACCCCGAACTCGTCGCCGCCGATCCGGCCGACATGGCCCTGCGCACCGACCGCGTCGCTCAACCGCTTGGCGACGGTCTTGAGCACCGCGTCGCCCTTGGGATGGCCGAAGGTGTCGTTGACCGGCTTGAAGCCGTCGAGATCGAGGAACAGGATCGCGCAAGGCACGCCCGAAGTCCGAGATTCGACAAGCGCCGCGTCGAGCAGCTTGCGCACGCGCGAGCGGTTGGGGAGGCTGGTGAGCACGTCGAGGTTGGCGAGATACTGGAGCCGTTCGTGCGAATTCTTGTTCTCGGTGATGTCGAGCCCGACGCCGCGGAATCCTTCGAACGCGCCGTCGTCGCCATAGGTCGGGCTGCCCGCGAGCGAGATCCAGCGCGTCCCCGCGTCGGTCGCGACCTCCATCTCGAGCCGGGTGAAGCGATCACGCGCGACGAGCACTTCGCCGAGCTTTCCCCGGCCGCCCAGCGCCAGGGGCAGCGACTGGCCGATCAGCGCATAGGTTCCCTGGCCGAGCAATTCGCCGAGCCGCGGCGAGACATAGGTCAGGCAATGCTGCGCATCGACCTGCCACAGCCAGCCCGCGCCGCGATCCTCATATTCCTTGAGCAGCAGGCCGATGTCGGCTCGCTTGGCGGCGAGCACCGCCGCGCGGTCGACCTGTGCGCGCCATTGGTCGGCGAGCAGCAGGAAGCCCATCATCGCGACCGTCGCGACGAAGGCGATCACCATGAAAGTGACGGGCGCGACGGGTTCGGCGCCGAGCGCGATCGCGATCAGGAAGCCCGAGGCGATCACCACGCTCCAGATCGACGCCGCGAACGGGATCACCGCGAGCGCGACGCCGGTGACGATCATTGCCGCGGCGAGCGCGCCGCCCAATTCGGCGGAAACGGGATAGCCGGTCAGCGAGGCGCCGATCGGCAACGCCACCCACAGCACGGCCCGCAGCCCTGCGTCGGCGGTGGCGATCCAGATTGCGCTCTCGGGGATCGAATCGCCCGTCCGAACCAGCGATGTCCGCGCGAGCCAGCGCGACGAGGCGTAGGATGCCGACGCGACCGCGGCGAGCCAGCCGACGAGCACGACCGGGCTCATGCTGGGCCACATCATGAAGGCCATCAACGCGGCGCAGATCGTGCTGGTGATCGCGGTGTAGTGGCTGAAGCGCGCGAGGATCGCGATCTGCGCGTTGCGGACCTGACCCGCGGGCGCGTGGCGCTCCTCGATGCGGTGCGCGGGCGAGACGACGTCCGCCTCGCGCCGGTAAGGCAAGCTTTCGGTATCCTGCGACGGAAGCGATTTTGGATTCATGCTGCCCCGGCCTGGTCTCTCGCCCCGCGCCATAAGCTTGAAAGGGTTTGGGGTTGGTTAAGATCGCCCTGATCGACCGGCCAGTCTCTCCTGGCGTCTCCGGCGGAGGACGGGCCGAGAGCGGCGGTGCACCTACTGCTTTACCGCCGCCTGTCATTGAATCGCGACAATATCAGCGCCATTTCGGCGCCAATCGCGCCTTGACGCTCAGTTGATTGATGATAGGAAACGCCCCGTCGGAGGGATGACCGTGAGGCGTTTCTGTTTCGCTGTGGCGATGCTGGCGCTGGGGACGCCCGGCGCGCTGCTCGCGCAGGCCGAGACCACCACATTCGAGTATGACGCGCAGGGGCGGCTGACCGAAAGCACGCGGTCGGGCGGGCCGGCGAGCGGGATGGTGCAGGCGCTGACCTACGACGCGGCGGGCAACCGGACCAACCAGACGGTGACGGGCGCGCCGGGCGGGGCGGGGCTGATGGGCTCCCCGGGCGGGCTTTCCTCGGACGCCCCGGATGCGGATGCTGCGGCCGAGGATTCGGGCGTGGACGACTATGTCGCCCCGACCGACGACCCGCCCGTCTCGCAAGGCGCGCCGGCGCCGCCCGACGATCCGGTCGGGGGCGGGATGGAGCCCGGCGCGTGAGCCGCGTCCTCGCGCTGCTGTGTCTT
>JACMKH010000334.1 GCA_014380205.1 Sphingomonadaceae bacterium | reverse complement strand
GCGGGCCCATGCGCACCGCCATCGAACGCCTCGCGAAGCTCGGGCCGCGCGCGCGCGAGCCCGAGGATCGCGGCGCGCCCGCTCGCCGGCCGCTTTCCAAAATGGCGGATCGCGTCATAGACCAGCGCGCGCACCGCGCGCCGGTCCTTCGATCCCGCATAGCGGCGCGTCTTGAAATAGCGCGCGATCAGCGTGTCCGCCGCCGCGCCGCCGTCGCGCGCCGCGAGGATGATCGCGTCGAGCAGCTCGATCGCCGCCTGGACGCGGGCTGGGGGAGTCATGGCTTAGCGCGTCGGATAGTTCGGCGCTTCGCGGGTGATCGTGACATCGTGGACATGGCTCTCGCGCAGTCCCGCGTTGGTGATCCGCACGAAATCGGCACGATCCTGGAGCTCGGCAATCGTCGCCGATCCGGTATAGCCCATCGCCGCCTTCACCCCGCCGACGAGCTGGTGGATGACATCCCTCGCCGGGCCTTTGAACGGCACTTGCCCCTCTATCCCCTCGGGGACGAGCTTCAATTGCTCGCTGACATCCTGCTGGAAGTAACGGTCGGCCGATCCGCGCGCCATCGCGCCGACCGACCCCATTCCGCGATAGCTCTTGTATGAGCGGCCCTGATACAGAAACGTCTCGCCCGGCGCCTCGGCCGTCCCCGCGAGCAGCGAACCGATCATCACCGCCGAGGCCCCCGCCGCGAGCGCCTTGGCGATGTCGCCCGAGGTGCGCATCCCGCCGTCGGCAATCGACGGCACGCCCGATTTGGCCGCTTCCTCGGCCGCTTCGAGCACCGCCGTCAGCTGCGGCACGCCCACGCCCGCGATCACCCGCGTCGTGCAGATCGAGCCCGGCCCGATGCCGATCTTGATCCCGTCCGCCCCCGCGCCGATCAGCGCTTTCGCCCCCTCGGCGGTCGCGATGTTGCCCGCGACGACCTCGACCGAGTTGGAAAGCTTCTTGACCCGCTCGACCGCCCGGCCGACCTCCTTGTTGTGGCCATGCGCGGTGTCGATCACGATCAGGTCGCATTCGGCGTCGATCAGTGCCTCGGTGCGCGCGAAGCCCTTGTCGCCCACGGTGGTCGCGGCGGCGACTCGCAGCCGGCCCGTTCCGTCCTTGGTCGCGTCGGGATAGGTCACCGCCTTTTCGATGTCCTTGACGGTGATCAGCCCGACGCAGCGATAATCCTCGTCGACCACGAGCAGCTTCTCGATCCGCCGCTGGTGGAGCAGCCGACGCGCGCCCTCCTGGGTGACGCCTTGCGTAACGGTCGCGAGATTGTCGTGGGTCATCAGCTCGGAAACGGGCTGGTCGGGGTTCTCGGCGAAACGCACGTCGCGGTTGGTTAGAATGCCGACCAACTTGCCCGACGCCTCGACCACTGGAATTCCGGAGATCTTGTGCCGCTTCATCAGCTCAAGGGCGTCGGCGAGCGTCTGCTCGGGCGCCATGGTGATCGGATTGACCACCATGCCGCTCTCGAAGCGCTTGACCGCGCGCACCGCGGCGGCCTGCTCCTCGACCTCGAGGTTGCGGTGGAGCACGCCGATCCCGCCGAGCTGCGCCATCACGATCGCCATGTCGGCCTCGGTCACGGTGTCCATCGCGGCGGAGAGCACGGGGATGTTGAGCTCGATCCCGCGGCTCGCGCGCGTCCGTGTGTCGGCCTTGCTCGGCAGGATTTCCGATTCGGCCGGGCGCAGCAGCACGTCGTCGAAGGTCAGGCCGAGCGGAATATCCATTCGCGTCATCCTTCGCTCACTGCCCGTATCCCTCGCCCGAGCGCGGGTTGGCGTAGCGCGCCGGATCGGCGATCGCGCGCACGAGCGCGACATGGAGCCGCGCGTCCTCGGTCGCGCCGCCGAGCTCGATCGGATGCGCGAGATCGTCCTCGGCCGCGTGGTAGGCGCCGCCGAGAAAGCCGCCGAGCAGGCTCATGTCCGAGAAGGAGCCGCCCGCCATGATCGAAGGCACCCCCGCGCGCGTGAGCTCCCAGCCGTCCTGGCGCTGTATGAAGGCGTTGGCCTCGTCGCTTGGGTTGATCGATCGGCCGAGCGCGGTTGCGACGCTGTCGACCACCGGATCGAGCGGCGTCATCCCCCGCCCGATGATCGCCACCGAAGCGCCGGCGGGGGCGACCGCGATCGTGTCGAGATTGATCGCCGCAACGATGTCCTCGATTGCAACGATCGGGTCCTCGACCAGCGCGCGCGCGCCGAGCAGCCCCATCTCCTCGGCGGTGGTCGCGACGAACAGTATGTCGCGCACGGGGGGGTCGCCGCGCGCGAGAACGCGCGCGACCTCGAGCAACGCCGCGACGCCGCTCGCATTGTCGACCGCGCCGTTGCAGATGCGGTCGGTCGCGCTCTCGGGCGCGCAGATGCCGAGATGGTCGTGGTGCGCCATCACGAGCACGGTTTCGTCGCTGTCGGCCGCGCCTTCGATGCGGCCCGCGACATTGTAGCCGGTGAAGGGGCGCAGCCGCGTCGTCGCCCTCGCGTCGAAGCTGTAATCGAGCTCGATCGGCCTGAATTCGTGCGCGGCGGCGACCGATGGAGCAGCCTCAGGCGTGAGTCCCCCGAGCGCGAGAAGCAGCGCCGACGCCTGTGGCGAGAGCAGCCCTTCGATCCCCGCCATCCGCGCCGAGACGAGCGAATTGCGTCCCCTGGCGCGCGCATAGGCGCTGATCGCGGGCCAATCGTCATCGGGGGCGGTCAGCCCGATCACCGCCGCGACGCCGCGCTCGGCGAGCCGCGACCGGCGATCGGCGAGCGAGGGAGCATCCTGCGTCGGCGGCAGCGCGTTGAACAGGAACACCACCGCGCCGTCGAGGTCCATCGCGCCCAAGCGCCCGCCGCCCTCCTCGTCGAGGTCCTCGCCATAGCCGCCGAAGATCATCCGCGCCTCGCCGATCGCCTCGACGGGCTCGCGGCCGAGCAGCACCACGTCGCCGGGCGCGATCGCGACGCGCTCGCCGTCGTGCTGCCAGCTCACCCTCCCCTCGCCGGGCAGCCGCTCGACCAGCGCGACGGGCTGGTAGTAGCTCTCGCCGCCGACCGCGGGCGCGAGCCCATATTGGGCCATGTGCCGCGCGATATATTCGACCGCCATCGCCTCGCCGCGCGTGCCGGGGAGGCGGCCCTCATAGGCGTCGCTCGCGAGCGTCTCGATATGCGCGCGGATGCGCGCTTCGGTGATCTCGGACTGGGCGTGGAGCGGCGCGAGCGGGAGAAGCGCCAGGAGGGGCAGAATAGTGAGTCGCGCCATCGCTCGCCAATAGCGATGCGGCGCGAGCGCGCAATCCCCCTCCCTGAAAGGGAGGGGCTAGGGGTGGGTTTCCATCGGGATGGCAAAGGCTCCACGAGAGCTACCCACCCCCTACCCCTCCCTTTTAGGGAGGGGAGCTGGTTTAGCCTCCCTCCCCAATATCCGCTTCGCCGCCTGGACGTGCATCGATTCGATCATCCGCCCCCGGAAGCGTTCGGCGCCGCCCCCCGCCGCCGCGATCACGGCGCGCGCCTCTTCGATTTCGGCCTCGCTCGCTCCGAACACGCGGTTGGCGATGTCGATCTGCGCGGGGTGGATCAGCGACTTGCCGTCGAAGCCCCAGGCGCGGCCCTCGCGGCATTGCGCCTCGAAGCCCTCGGCGTCGTCGAGCGCGTTGAACACGCCGTCGAGCGCGAGGAGGCCGTTGGCGCGCGCGATCAGCACGACGGTCTGGAGCGCGGTGGCGAGCGCGGCGCGGTCCTCGCCGGGCGGCAGGCGGAGCGCATAGGAAAAATCGTTGGTCCCCGCGATCAGGCCGACCAGCGCGCCGGGCAGGTCGCCGCGGGCGAGTTGGAGGATCGCCCTCGGCGTCTCGATCATCGCGAAGACGGGCTTGCCCGTCGCGCGCGCGAACGCTTCGATCTCCTCGACGCTCTCGGCCTTGGGAAGCACGGCGGCGTCTGCCGCGCTCGCCGCGACCGCCGCGGCATCCTCGTCATGCCAGGCCGTCCCGACGCCGTTGACGCGAATCGCCGCCGGCTTGCCCAGGCCCGCAGCGACCGCCTCGACCGCCGCCGCGCGCGCCTCCCCCTTCGCCTCCTCGGGCACCGCGTCCTCGAGATCGAGGATGACCATGTCGCACGCCAGCCCCCGCGCCTTCTCGATCGCGCGCGGGTTCGAGGCGGGGAGGAACAGCGCCGATCGGATCGGCGGCCAGGGCGCGCGGTCGCTCATGCCGATTTCCCTTGGAAGATCGCGGCGCGCGCTTCAATATGCGGCCGTCACAGGAGAGGGAGACGAGCATGGCGGGCCTGGCGGGGGTGATCGGCTTTCTGGCGATCCTGGCGGTGATCTTCGTGATCGCGAGCATCAAGATCGTCCGGCAGGGCTACCACTACACGATCGAATATTTCGGCCGCTTCACCGCGGTCGCGATGCCCGGGTTCAACTTCTACCCCGCCTTCCTCTACCGCGTCGGCCGGCGGATCAACATGATGGAGCAGGTGCTCGATATCCCGGGGCAGGAGATCATCACCAAGGACAACGCGATGGTCTCGACCGACGGCGTGGTCTTCTTCCAGGTGCTCGACGCGGCAAAGGCGGCCTATGAGGTGTCGGACCTTTATGTCGCGATCCTGCAGCTGACGACGACCAACCTGCGCACGGTGATGGGCTCGATGGACCTCGACGAGACGCTCTCCAAGCGCGACGAGATCAACGCGCGGCTGCTCGGCGTGGTCGACAACGCGACCGAATCCTGGGGGGTCAAGATCACCCGCGTCGAGGTCAAGGACATCCGCCCGCCCGCCGACATCGTCAACGCGATGGGCCGCCAGATGAAGGCCGAGCGCGAGAAGCGCGCCAACATCCTCGAGGCCGAAGGCAGCCGCGCCTCCGAGATCCTGCGCGCCGAGGGCCAGAAGCAGGCGCGGATCCTCGAGGCCGAG